>RFIQ01000473.1 GCA_003695565.1 Planctomycetota bacterium
GGCCAACCAGCACATACGTCCGCTCGTCTGCATGCGGATTCAGATAGGCCGCATACACATTTCGAGTTACCAGAGCGCTGGTCACGATCATGTACGCGTCGGCGGAACTCATCATGGCTGCGAGTAAGCAGGCGAGCATCAGGCCCACCAGGCCCAAATTGAGCGGCCCCAGAACCTCCCGCGCTGCAACTCCCCAAACGCGGTCCGGGTCGAGCGCAATTTCGTGGTTGCCGGCCAGCAATGCCAACGCGATCAGGGCCGTCAAGGCCCATCCAATCGTGCACAATCGCTTGAGGAAATTCCCCACCACCAATCCGATGCGTGCCTCATCTTCACTCTTGGCCGAACCGCCGCCGGTGGCGATGAAATGCGGCTGCACGACGATCCCCACCAGTCCCAACAGGCTTAGCGCCACGATGTAGTGCCACGGGAATTCCCCGGCCGCCGGACCGCCGAACAAATTGAAGTAATCGGCTGAAACACGCTGATGCATGATATGAAAACCATCCATCACGGACATCGTTTGCGGATCCCCGAACTGCCGCACGAGCTGCCACAAGCCGAAGGGAATCAACAAGATAGAGAGAATGATGATAAAGATGCCTTGGACCAGGTCGGTGTAATAGGCCGCCCGCAATCCCCCCAGCACGCCGTACACGATGACGATCAATGCCAGCACAGGAATCAATACATCGCTGAGGTCGAAGCCATAGACCTTCTCCACCCCCAGCAGGGGAACCGCAAACTTGCTGATGGCCGACAGCATGGTGGAGAGGTATGCCATGTAAAAACTCATGGCGAACGCGGTATAGGCCACTCCCATGGCCGGCGATTCGTAACGCTCGACGAACCAGTCGCCCAACGTCAAGTGCCGCATCCGGCGGTACCAGACCCCTGTCATCCAGTAGATCGGCGTGACGAACAACCACATCAACGCGGACCACACGCCGCTCAGCCCACTGGTCCAGGCCGTGCGTCCCACGCTGACCGGTTCGTGCGCCCCGGTTCCGGCTCCGAAGGCCGCGAAGGTTTGCAACAACTTGCCGAACCCCCGACCTCCCATGAAGTAATCTTCCTGGCCGTGGACGCGCTTCATGGCCCAGATGCCGATGCCAACCATGCCGCCGAAGTAGGCGATTAGCACGATATAGTCGATGACTTGCATGATGCGTCGTGGGGCTAGGGTAGGAAGAAAGAAACGGCACTATTCTACGCTTCCCGGCGGTGTATCGAAGGCACCAACATCCATCCCGTTCGGCCGATGCAAGCCAGCTCTCATCCACTACGCGCGTGTAGCGGGGCCTGCCCTTCTGGACATCGACCATGCAAACCGGGTGGACGAATCCCGCTGGGCCGATGGCCGGCAGGCATCCACGTTTGCACTCGCCGCGGTGGATTACTGCAGTTTCTCTGCCACGTGGGGCAGCACCGCTGCCAAACCGGGCGCTTCGGTCAAATCGATTTTCTCGACCATTTCCAACAACTCCTCGGCGCGGCGTGGCAGGTGCGGATGCAGGTTTTGCCACACGATGTGCGGAATCAGCCGGTCTTCGCCGCAATGCACCAGGACATCCACCCACACCGGCAGCGGATCGAGCCCGGGCATTTTCCCAACCGCGATGGCCACTTGCAACTGAACATCGGCAGAAGGATCGGCCGCCAGCTCGCCTACCCGCTGCGCCAGTTCCTGATCGGCCGGCAGGAACTCGCCCACAACTCGCACGCCCCAGGCGCGCAGCGAAGGCTGGTCGGACCGCAGCAAACGTTGGGCGAATGCTGCATCGACCTGGCTCGCTGCAGTCAAAGCCCACAGGGCGTGCATGCGATGTTTGTGCGGGCGCGACGCATCCAACACGACCCGTTTCAACTGCTCTACCGCACCGCCACCGCCTTGTTCGCCCAGCAGACGCTGCGCCGTCTCGCGCACGTGAATGTTCGGATGCCCCAGCTGATCGACCAGAGTCGCCGCATCCGCGGCGTGCTGCACAACCGGCGCGGGCCGACCGGTGGAATCGTGAACCACCCGATACAACCGGCCATGCCCCCGGTCGACCCCTGCCGGGTCGGCATTGGCATCCTGGTAGCAATGGTAACGGTCGTACCAATCCAGGACATACAGACAGCCGTCGGGGCCAACCTTTTGTACGACCGGCATGAACCACACATCGTTGCCACTGAGAAAATCATCCTCGGCCAATCCCACATAGGTCGATCCGTTTCGTTCCAGGCGATCGACATTGAGACAGTTGCCGTGAATGTTGCCCATGATCAAACGATCGCGATATTGGGCCGGGTACGCTGCGGAATCGAAATAGGTGATGCCGCAGTAGGCTGCCATTTGGTGCGTATGCTCGACGATGGAATCGATCTTCCAGGTATGAGGCGGGTAGGGGCCTCCCTGCCGATGGTAATAGCCCGTTTCGGTCAAGTGCCACAAGTGATCGATCACGCATGCGCTGATAAAGGCGCTCCCCTCCGGATCAAAGGCGATGCCCCAAGGGTTGCTGGTCCCCTCCGCGAACAATCGAAAGCTCCGGGTACGGGGATCGATGCGGAACATGGCGCAGGTGAACTCGTACACCTTGCCATCCGATTCCACTCGACTCGGGTTGAATACACCATTGAGCCCGTACAGGGCACCGTCGGGTCCCCAAGTCAGGCTGTTCGGCAATTCATGCGTATCTCGGCGGCCAAATCCGGTCACCACCACCTCGACCTTATCCGCCTTGTCATCTCCGTCGGTATCTTGCATAAACAAGATGTCCGGCGCATTGGCAACCCACACGCCACCGTAGCCCACGGCAATTCCAGAGGGAATATTGAGCCCCTGGGCAAAGATCTTGACCGAATCGATGGCCCCATCCCCATCGGTGTCCTCCAGGATTTTGACCCGATCCCGCCCCGGTCCCGCCTCGCGCCGCGGGTATTCGAAACTCTCGGTGACCCAAATCCTGCCTCGCTCGTCAAAACACATGGCCACCGGATTGACGATTTGGGGCTCGGCTGCCACCAGTTCGACGTGAAAACCTGGCGGGACCGTCATTTTTTCCAAGGCTTCTTGCGGCGAAAGGGGTGGCCCCGGGGGCTTGGTCTGCTTCCGCGGAATCTCCAGTTTTCCCAAGGGCGTTTGCGGGTAAGCGGTACCAACGGCAAGGGTCACCGCCAACAGAGGAGCCACCCAAAATAGCGAGACGGGGTGGGCGTGGCACGAGAGGGACGGTTTCAGGTAAGGCATGGAGCAAACTCCGTCGGTTTGTCAACAAGAAGGGTGAGGCGGCACACCCCGCCAAAAAGCTTAGGGTGGGGCGTGATTATCCTAGGCTAAAGCTCGACAATCAACCGTAGCTCGGGCATAATGCTGGATGGATGCGCCGCGGCGTCCAACCTTCCCATCAAGCCGTTGCCACCACCGCATCCCAAGGCGCTGAACTTATCCAAGACCGCGATGGCTCCCGGCTTAACGATTCGATTCGCGGCGACAGGCCAAAACCAATTCGAGGTGCTCCATGCCGTCCACAAACCGAATGACAAATCGAAACACGAGCCCGTTCTGGGTATTGACCGGCGCTGCGGCAGTGTTGTTGGTGATGGTCACAATGCTCCCCGGATGCGGTGGCGGCGAGGAATCGACCACTTCGACGGCCCAGGCCAACCCAATCCCTGCTGCTCCCTCCGCCCCGCCTGCCGGGCCTGGCGGCGGGATGCCGACTGGAGGAGGAGGAGGAGGAGGAGAAGAAGAGGAGAATTGGGAGACGGCTGGTTATGCCGGCGGTGACTACGGCGGCGAGGGATATGGCGAGGAAGGGGAAGACGGCGGCGAAGAGTACGGAATGCAGGGTGGAGGCGGCCCAAACGTTGGGGGCATGGGTGGATACAGCATGCCCAGCGGACCGCCCGATGGGCCCGACTACGGCGGCGGTGGCTACGGCGGAGAAGACATGGAAGGGTACGCGGGCTACGGAGGCCCCGGCATGGGAGGCCCAGGATATGGTGGTCCCGGCTACGGCGACGGTGAGGAAATGTCCGGCTATGGAGGCCCAGGTTATGGAGGCCCAGGCATGGGAGGTTTGGGATACGGCGGTCCCGGCTACGGAGGCGGCGAGGAAATGTCCGGTTACGGCGGGCCAGGATATGGTGGCCCGGGCTATGGCGGGCCAGGCTATGGCGGCGGAATGGCCGGCCCAGGCTTCGGGGCTCCCGGTGCCGGAGCAACCAACCCAGCCATGATTGCACAATTCATTACGCAAAATTGCTTAGGGTGCCACGGCCCGCAAAACACCAAGGGCGATGTGCGGTTGGACGGCTTGGCCGCCGATCTGATGTCGCCCGGCAATGCGGAACTGCTGACGCAAGTCGAGGAAGTGCTGGCATCCGGTGAGATGCCTCCTCCGCCACGGCAAGTCCCTCCCGCGGCTCGGCAAAGTGTCCTGACCGCCATTCGCGCTTTGCGCCAAAGCGGCGGATTGCCTGCAGAGATGGAAGAACAGGACTTTCTGGCTCAAGCCAAGTATGCTTTCTCGATTGGCAAGGAGCGCGAGGCGATCGACTTGGCATACGCCCACGCCGTGGTAGCCGAGGAAGAGGACGCCCAGGAAGTGCTGCAACACGTGAAGTGGTCCCCCAGTGGTCGACGACCAACGCTGGTCCTGCGATTTGCCGTCGGAGTCAACTTGGAGGCCCCGTCAACGCTGCGTGACGTCAAACCCATCGGGACCAGCCAGTTTGGCGGCGGTGGCGGCGGCGGATTTGGCGGCTACGGGGGTGAAGGATTTGGCGGCGGAGGGTTTGGCGGCCCGGGCGGCCGCAACGGTGCCGGTGGTGCAGAACCAGGCAGATCGCTGCAGTCGCTTACAGGCGAACTGGGGGAAAAACTCATCGCCGAATTCCAATCACGTTGGGCGAGCGGAGCCATGGGTACCCTGTTCGCTGACGTCACCAAGTCCGAACCTCGCCGCAGGCCGCTCGCAGGGGCCGGCGGAGGCTTTGGCGGTCCCGGTATGGGGGCTGGTCCCGGTTTCGGCGGTGGCCCTGGTTTCGGCGGTGGTCCCGGTTTCGGTGGAGGCCCCGGTATGGGGGCTGGTCCAGGCTATGGCGGTGGCGGATACGGGGGTGAAGAAGCCGGGTATGGTGGACCAGGATACGGTCAAGGCGGATACGGCGGCCCAGGTGGTTATGGCGGGGAAAGTTTCGGTGGCGGTTTGAGCCCCTCCAAGCCGATTCTGCCCGGCAGCGTGGCAACACCGGGACTGACCTACGTAGGGACAGGCAGCCAGGCGGAATTGCTGGCGAAGGCGCAAGAATTGGGCGTCGACGGAGTATTCGTCTTCGATGTCGAGGCCACGCCCAACCGTCGCACGGGAATCATCAACAACGAAACCCGTTTGCGGTTGGTGCTGATTAACGGCCAGGCAGTGGGGGCGACCAGTCGACTGACGAACACCGAAATCGAACGCGCTCGCTTGCGAGGAACGTACAACGACGAAGTGGAGAAGAACATCGACCGTCTGTTCGCGAAATTCGACGATGAGGTCGCCGTACAACCGCTGCCGGCTTTCAAGCCCGAGCACGCGCAGCGACGAATCCAAGCACTGTTAGCGCAGCGCGAACAGTTGCCCGAAGATCAGGAAGCTTCCATGAATCTGGTCTTATTGTTCGAGACCAGACTGTTCGAGCGATTGGGTCTGTTCACTGAACAGGAAGCCGAAACGATCTATCAAATCATCCTGGAGGGGAACGAAGGCCAGGTGCTGGTCAAAGGCTCTCCCGACGATCGCAAGCTGGTGATCGAACCGCTCTTGCCCAAGATTTAGCCGGGATTGCAACTGTTTCAACCCGGCGACTAGTCCAGTCCACCATCGCCTGGGCAGACGGTGCTCGCAGCGCGGCCGATTACCGTTTCGTCGTGTAACCGATTGCGGCGCGCCCGACCTGCGCACATGCGGGGAGATCGCCCAGAGGGCCTCCACCCCGTAGACGGGACTCCAGCCACGTCGCGGGTGGTTCGCGCGGGGGTTTTTCGGCATCCCGCTTCGGCGCTGCGCACCTGGGGAGCCCAAGCTACTCCTCTTCGCCCTCCGACTCCGCATCCTCCGGCTCGGCACCTTCGCTTCCGGCCCAAACTCCGGGCGGGAAGAAGCACTCGAGTTCCGTGCCGGCATTGACCAGCAACCCCATGTCGTCGGGCAACCCGTCGATCAAGGTGTTCCCATCCATACCCACCACGGGGATTTCGAAATCCTCCGGCAATTCTTCGCTGATAGAGTCCAGAAACGCGTCGACGTGCTCCAATGCCGTGAAGCACATGATGGCGATGACTCCATCGGCCTCGGCGACTACCACGTTGAATTCCGCCTCTGCATCCTCGTCTTCCAAATCCGGCATGTCCGGCGACGATTCATCGATCTGGTGCAGCACGTAAATCATGCCGCTACGCAGGATGCGTTCGGCAGTTTCGTAGTCTTCCTGACCGCATGCATCGAAAACCAGCCCACCCAAATCGACTTCTTGGGTTTCCTCCGGGTCGGGTGCCATATCGTCTATCCTATCGGGAGAATCATCTCGACTCCACAAGGCGGGCAGAGTACCCTGCCGGCCAGTTACTCAGGACCGTATTCTAAGGACTCGCACTCCCCTCGAATAGCTCCAGTGAGGCCGCTCGCCCAAGAAATCGTCTCGTCGCCGGGGAAGGCCAGGAGCTCCCGCGCCTGCGGCACGAGATGAATCGGGAAGGGGCAGTGCGAACCGGCTGCCCCGCCTGCGGCGACGGATGGACCGGTTATGATAGGGCGCGAGTGCCAACAAGAATCCCGCTTTCTACCATTGATACTTGGATCTATCCCGTGCCGGCTGAGACAATCTATCCGATCTTCGATGCTCACCTCGATCTCGCCCTAAATGGAGTCGACTGGAACCGCGACCTGACGCAGTCGGTCGATACGCTCCGCGCCCGCGAACGCGAGTTGGGGATGGCGGGCCAGCCGGGGCGGTGCGGAGCGACGGTGAGTTTGCCCGAGTTGAAGAGGGCCGGCATTCGCACGTGCGTGGCGACGTTGCTGGCACGGTGGGAACCAGAAATCAACCATCCCTTCGGCTGGTCCACGCCCCATGCCTGCTATGCCATGGCCCACGCGCACTTGGCCTATTACCGCGGCCTGGAGTACAGCGGACACGCCACGATAATCCACACACGCCAGGATCTCGAATCGCACCTGCAATCGACCGACCAAGAGAACGGGCGTCTGGGGATGATCCTGACGATGGAAGGAGCGGATCCATTATTGGAACCGGAGACGGTGGAGGAATTCTATCACCAGGGACTGCGCGCCATCGGCTTGGCACACTATGGCACAAACCGGTATGCCGGAGGAACAAACAGTTTTTCCGGATTGAGCGTCGATGCGATTCCATTGCTGGCAAGAATCGAAGAACTGGGCATGACGTTGGATGTAACGCATTTGTCGGATCGCGCCTTTTGGCAGGTTCTGGATCGTTTTAGCGGCCGGATCCACGCCAGCCACCAGAACTCGCGGCGGTTGGCAAGTTGGCAAAGGCAATTCAGCGATGAACAATACCGCGCGGTGCTCGCGCGGGATGGCGTGATCGGCATTGCCCTGGACATCATCATGCTGCAGGAGGGATATGCGCGGCGACACAGTCCCCAAATGGCAACCCTACAGGCGGTAGTGGAGAACATTGACATCGTGTGTCAATTGGCCGGTGATGCACGCCATGTGGGTATCGGATCGGACTTAGATGGCGGTTATGGCAACGACCAGACCCCTCGCGACCTCGAGCGAATCAGCGATTTGCAACGGCTGCCTGCCATGTTGTCCGCGCGGGGATATAGCGATGAGGACATCCGACGCATCATGCAAGACAATTGGTTGCACTTCTTTTCGCAAGTGCTGCCAGCGGAGAAGGACAAAAAGAACAAGGACACAAAAAACGAAAGGCTGCGGGAAGGCCTCGATTCGAGAACTTGACGTTCTGCGTCATGCTTTTGTCATCGGTCTGGTTGTCGTTCCGTGTCATCCATTTTCTTGTTCCATCGCAACCAGCGTCACCGCCCCCGAAACGACGTTCGCCCACAACAGTCGATTCAAGGATGTGTTGTTCAAGAACAACCGCAACTGTTGTTCGTATTTGTCGACATTGCGTTTCAGGCAGGTCAATTCGAAGGCTACGCCGACGGTGACACAGTTGACTCGCTGCAATCCGATTATGATCTTCTCGAAGGTCGTTTGCACCTGCCTGCAGACTGTTTCCTCGCCGCCAAAAATGTGTGTCAGCGCTTGCAGGTAAAGGCTTCGGTCGAGTCCCGTTCCCCAGTCGCGGAGCAGGCCGATGACCGCATCTTCGAATTGGCGAGCGGTTGAGTCGGGAGCGGGCCAGCGTGAGCGGTCGGTTTCGAACGTGCGTCGGTGAGCGGTCGATTCGCGGCAATTGACGAACTCGTCCTGAACTCTTTCCGAGCCAAAATTGATCAGTTTGCCGTGGTGGAGGCCGGTGAGCATCAGGTATTGAATCAACTGACCGCGGTGGCGGTCGTGCAGTTCGGAAGCAACCTTTAATTCGAACGGACAGGCGTGGTCGACGAGCAGGTCGAGATAGAGGATCGTCTCGAACCCCGCGTGCGAGAGACGAATGGGGAATTCCTCGATGGCTCGCGGACCGAGCAGGTGGGCCAGAGCGCGGCGGTAAACCGATTCGTCAAAGACGCGGCCGAGTTGCTTGTGAATTCTGTAAGCGTAGCCGGTGACTTCGTAGGCGATATCCCCAAACTCGGCTTGCGAGATCGGGGTGAGCGGGATGGATGGTTCGATTGGCATGGTGAGGACTGTTTGACAAAAAGATTCGGGACAAAAAGACGGAGTTCAGGACGGGCGTGTTATTCAAGCCGTTTGAGCATCGTCGGCTTTTTTCTTGTCACTTGTTTTTTTGTCATATCACTTCACTCGGTCATCTCTTCGAGCGGAATCTGCCCCGTCACCGCCGCCGTGGTCTATGTGCTGCGGTCGTTGGACTTGACAAAAAGATTCGGGACAAAAAAACGAAGTTCAGGACGGCCGTGTAATTCAAGCCGATTGAGCATCGTCGGCTTTTTCTTGTCACCTGTTTTTTTGTCATATCACTTCACTCGGTCATCTCTTCGAGCGGAATCTGCCCCGTCACCGCCGCCGGCGACGCGGTTGAGTTTCGGGTCGTGGACGTTGCCGGAGTACTTTTTGAGGCGTTTGAAGTGTGCGACGACGTCGGCCTTGGTGGGCTGCAGGATGCAATCGAACCGCCGCAGCACGGTCAACGGCAGCATCACCCGTTCGTATTGCGGCGGCCGATACGGCCCCCGCAAAAGGTCGGCGATCTGCCAGATGAAATTGGCCAGGTCCTGGTGGTTCATACAAAGGGTGTTCCTGCTGTTTGCCGGCAACTCGGCTCGTTTAGCGCGTCTTCTCAAGTTTTCTCAAAAGCGTCTCAAGCCCCTCTCACCTGAACAGCCGGTAGGCGTTGGCGGGGCGGTGCACGGAAACCTTCCCCCGCGCGGACGACTTGCGAGGCGCAGTCTACGTCGCGATGCCCTGGATCTCGGCGGCCTCGGGGGTCTTTATGTATTTGGACTGCTCTGCCATTGCTCCATCGTTCTCTTCGAAGGGCCTGGGCCGGACGCAGTAGTCTAGCAAACTATGTGCACGCGTGGTAGCAACGGTGGCCGCCGGCGGTAGCGGCGGGTGGCCGCCGAGTCGGGGCCCAACCGCGTTTGATCTCGAGCGGAATTGCTGGCTCAAAGCGAGCCTCCATGACCCCATCTCGCGTTCATCCCGAACGCGGCGCGAGAGCCTGGGTCTACCGATGCAATAGATTGAGGCGAGACAGCCACCGGGAGATCGCTCAGCGAACGCCAGCATGAGTGCTTCATGTCGGGCAGGTCAGGCAAAAATGGCTAGCGCAAGTCTTTGTAGTTCATGGCGAATCCCGCTCTCCGTAGATGGGCGGTTGCCAATCAGCAGGGAGTTTGCCTTGAGGCCGAACACCTCGTGCTGACGCAGGAATGGGATGATCTGCGGCGGATTCCACCGGCAAATCATCGGGCAGATGGCGGATTCGCAGATCCTTGAACTGCACCTGCATGGGCGGTCCGACATGGACCTGGACTGCCACCACGCCTTCGGCCGCACGGTGTTGCTCATCCAGGTCGATCACATCGACGATAAGATGCCCATCGATCCAGTGGCGCAAGTGATTGGCACGCGCCAACACGCGATACTCGTGCCAACCGTCCGCAGAAATCTCTGGTACGTCGATGTTCCCCACCACCCAGGGATGCCCCTGGGGGTCGATAATGACTCGCTCGCCGGCATGAGCCAGAATACGGCGGCCTTTCTCTTCATACAGCATGCCGTTGTAATCCGCCCGGAGTGGCACGACATCGCACTGGTACCCGCTGACTGCGTACAGCCCCAAATCCGGGCGTGGCTGACCTCGGTACTGAATTCCACTGTTCCCCCGAGCAGAAATGCGAACCTGGGCTCGAAGTTCAAAATTCTGGACCGTATTGAAAGTCCAGGTCAGGAAGCTGTTGGCGGAGAGATTGCCGTCGGTTTGCCCAGTGATCGCTCCGTCGGCGACTTTCCACAATTTGGAATCCCCGGTCCAACCGCGCAGGCTGCGGCCGTCATGCATGCGCACCCACCCATCGGCATCCGGCTTGGCCCCCACCAACGCTGCCGCGACCGGATGGGGTTCGGTGGAAGGGGTGAAGGCCCCCCGCAAAGGTTCCAGCGGCCCGCCATACGCTTGGACAAAGGCATCGGTTCGAGCCCGCAATTCTCGCAGAACGTCCGCATAGTCCGGATTCCCCGCCAGGTTGACC
>RFIQ01000474.1 GCA_003695565.1 Planctomycetota bacterium
CCGAACAGGCCATTACCCACGCCGCGCAAACCGTCAACTCCGATGCGATTTGGTGTGTCGCCGGCGAGAGCGTGGCCATCCAGCCGGCGGTGACCATCCCCTTGACCTACCAGGCGGGACGCAATGTGTTGTTGGTTGGCAACGATGATGCGGCCATGGCCGCAACGCTGTCAGCCATCATCGCCTCGTTGGCTCACCATGCATCGGGGCACCAACTCCCCTTCGTTTGCCGCATGATCCAAGGGGCCCGCCCCACCGATCGCCACGCGCGGGAATTGCCGCGAATGTGGGCGGCCGCGCAGATGGCACCGCAAGTCGTCGAGCCGCGCGATGCCGAAAAGTTGATCGATCAGGTGTATGAGGAACTGCTCCGCCGCGAGGAACGCGATGCCAGTCCAGCCGACGAACCGCTGCAAGTATTGCTGGTTGCCCAACTGGGACGGGTCAAGGCACTTCGCCGACCCGACGATTACGATTTTGGAGACTTGGGTGACGGTCCGCTCAGCCCCGCGAAGAAACTCGAGAAGATCCTCGCCGCCGGGCCCAGCCATGGCATGTTCACCCTGTTGTGGGCCGACACATACGGTACCGTGCAGCGCTGGTTGTCCCGCTCGACGTTGAAAGAACTGGAAATTCGTATCCTGGGGCAGATGGGGGCAGCCGATGCCTCCAATCTGGTCGAGTCCTTGGTGGGCACCCAACTCGGCCCGCACGAAATGCTGCTGTACGACGAGGCCCTCGCCCAACAACAACGCTTCCGCCCGTACGACATCGCGTCCATGACCCAGTTGGGACGGTGGATCCAGGCCGCTGCCCGCGCCTCGGGACCGATGGCGTCGACTTGACGTTGGCCTGACATTTCCTAGACTGAACGCAGGACAAACCGACTGCCCAGGTGGCGGAATTGGCAGACGCGCAACGTTGAGGTCGTTGTGGGGGAAACCCCTTGCTGGTTCAAATCCAGTCCTGGGCACTTAGGCCAAGGCGAGGGTACACCTCCTCGCCTTGGCATTTTTCTTTTTGCGGCAGCGCATCCATGGTTCCACATGCCGCGCCAGGTGTTCCGCGGCAACGTGCCGGCATGAGCGTTTTTGCCACCCCTTTTGCCCAGCGGTTGACGGGATCTGCGTCATGGAGCTGCACCCGGCTGCCCTCGATGATGAACTGCTGGCAAGCCAGTGCGAGCAGAAGTTCGTGCGGCGTTCGGGCCCGGGTGGACAGCACCGCAACAAAGTCTCGACCGGAGTCGTTCTCAAACACCTCCCCACGGGGATCATCGCCGAGGCCAGCGAGCGGCGAAGCCAGGTCGAGAATCGTCGCGTGGCGTTGCGGCGTCTGCGCGAGAAATTGGCCCTGGGCGTGCGTCACCCGATCGGCCGGATCGACGCGCCGCCATCCCCCATTTGGCAGCACCACCTGCGCGAGGGGCGGATTCGGATCGCTCCGTCCCACGCGGAGTACCCTGCCTTGATCGCCGAAGCGTTGGATCGACTGGAATGCAACCAATGGGACCCCGTCCCGACCGCCCGGCAATTGCGGACCACTCCCTCCCAGTTGATTCGGCTGCTGCGGCGTTTTCCCCCTGCCTTGGCACTGGTCAACACGCATCGCCGCCGAACCGGTTTGGCGCCGCTGCGGTAGGAAACTGTTCAAAAAGAGAACCAAATCTTGCAAAATGCGTCTAGAAGTAGAGAGCCGTTCGCTGCCTTGCAGGGTTTAACCCGCTGGACCTAACAGCATGATGGCAGGCGAGTTAGCGACGATTGCCCTCGGATCTAGCGGTGAATCCGTCCGGATGGCGCGAAAGTTGCACGTGTAATTGGCCGCCCGCAGGGGCGTCTAAGATGATGGAGCGGTTGATGGGACTACCGGTGCGATCAAGTATCCCGGATACGCGGGGGCACAAGAACAGGGGGTATAGTTCCGTCATTCGTAGGCCATGGCGAACTGGGGGCTGTTGGTGGGGCGTAGAAGCGATGGTGGAGCCGGGAGGAATCGGATGAGGCGATTCCAAGGAAATCCCGCCAGAGGAGAACAAACAATGGAATGGTACGACCCCAGGAGGGGGTTGCAACCCAGCCGTGTCAGGCGCCGGCGGTTGGAAACCGCAAGGAAGAGGCAGGCGTTTGGCACCAGCAGGGAGAGGTGGTAACGATGCATACTGATTATCGCATCGGCTTGATTCGAGAGTTGAGAGACCAGCAGGTCCGTTATGCGCCCAAGGCGCGTCGGTTGGAGCAGGCCGATCGGGCCGAGCGGCTGCTGCATGAACTGGACGCCAAGCGGTCCTATCCGTACGAGTTCATCTACTATCGGATCACCGAGTTCCGTCCCGAGGAGAACTCGCGGAAGCTGATCAGCGGCGAAGATGCAGCGCACGATCTGCGGTTGTTTGTCGAGGACGTGACCGATTCGGCTGACGTGCGGGTTGAGGAGGTGACCGAGCCGGTGCATACGGTGGAAGATCTCAGCCGCATGTTCAATGTCTCCACCAAGACGATTTCACGGTGGCGCAACCAGGGGTTGGTCAGCCGCCGGTTCGTGGCTGGGGGAAGAAAACGCGTGGGATTCTTGCACAGCAGCGTCGAGCGCTTTGTGGCTCGGAATCGGCGGCGAATCCAGCGCAGCGAGCGGTTTAGCCAGCTCTCCAGCGATGAACGCACTGAGATTATCGAACGTGCGCGGGCGTTGGCAGCGACCGGGGCTAATCTATCCGAAGTAGCCCGCAGCGTCGCGCAGGAGATGGGGCGCTCACCGGAGACGATCCGTTATACCATCAAGAACCACGATCGGGTGCATCCCGAGCAAGCCGTGTTCCCCGATGCGCGGCCGGAACTGACCGAAGCCGATCGGC
The DNA here is from genome assembly GCA_003695565.1 of Planctomycetota bacterium. GTDB lineage: Bacteria > Planctomycetota > Planctomycetia > Pirellulales > Pirellulaceae > Aureliella. The sequence continues at coordinate 2,855 of RFIQ01000474.1, forward strand.
GGGCGATCTACGAGCAGTATCAACGCGGAGTGCCGCTTGCATCGATCGGTCGGCAGTACGGTCGATCGAGGATTTCCATCGCTCGGGTGGTCAACGAGCAACGGGCTCGGGCGATCTCCGAACTGCCGCTGGAGTACATCCCCAATGAGGTATTCAAGCGGGTAACTCCCGAAATGGAGCAGGAGATTCTGGGAGAGATGCCCGAGGCGATCATTCCGCCGCGGAAGATGAAGCCGCCCAGTGGATTGCCGACCTACCTGGCCTCCCTGTACGAAGTGCCGCTGTTGACGCGCGAGCAGGAATACCATCTGTTCCGCAAGATGAACTACCTCAAATACCGCGCCAGCCGCTTGCGCGAGATGCTCGATCCGGCCCAACCCAAAGCGGCGTTGATGGACGAAATCGAGCGGTTGTACCGCGAGTCGGTCGCCGTGAAGAATAAGATCGTTCAAGCCAATTTGCGGTTGGTTGTTTCGATTGCGAAACGGCACATGCACAGCAGCGACGATTTCTTCGCGCTGATCAGCGATGGAAACATGAGTTTGTTCCGCGCGGTCGAGAAATTCGACTACGCTCGCGGGAACAAGTTCAGTACCTATGCGAGTTGGTCGATCATGAAGAATTTCGCCCGGTCGATTCCCAACGAATTCAAGCACCGGGATCGCTTTCGAGTCATCGGCGACGACGCCGTATTCGATCGCGAGGATTTTCGTGCCAACAACTTCGAACAGGAAGTGGAGTACCGGCGGCGCCGAAATCAGATTCAGCGCATCCTAAGCAAATTGGATCACCGGGAACAGCAGATCATCATCCGGCGTTTCGGCCTGGACCCCAACCAGGAACCTCTGACGCTCAAGGAGGTGGGGCAGGAGTTGGGCGTGACCAAGGAACGGATCCGCCAGATCGAAGCCCGAGCGCTGAGCAAGTTGCGGGAAGCCGCCGTGCGAGAATCGATCGACCTGCAGGAAGATTAGGCTGCTGGCGCCGGTTCCATTGCCAGACATTATGACGCAGTCGGCGAGCCGCCTGGCGGTTCGCCGACTGTCTTTTTGCGCGATCAACCGATCACCCCCAGCGTCACGGTTGCTGGGTGGTCGCATCCAGCCGTCCGGTCGGCGCAACCCGTTGCCCCAAACACCTGCCACGCCCGACCACGCTCAACGGCTGGCCCAAAAATGCGACG
>RFIQ01000475.1 GCA_003695565.1 Planctomycetota bacterium
CTGCAACGCCCGTTCCGGAGAGCGCGCCGCGAATCGCAGCGGTTATCGATATCGGTGCAACCAGCAACCGCATGGCGATCGCCGAAATCGATGCGGAAGGACACGTCAAACCGTTGGAAAGTGTCTCCCGACCGGTCAGCCTGGGCAAGGACACATTCACCCAACGGCGGATCCGCAAGAGCTCCATCGAACAGTGTGTTCGTGTGCTCAAATCGTACCGGCAGTTGCTGCGCGAATACGGTATCACGCAGAATGACGCCGTGCGAGTCGTGGCCACCAGTGCGGTGCGTGAAGCGATGAATCGCCTGGCATTCATCGATCGCGTTTACATCGCCACCGGATTCGATGTGGAACCGCTGGACGAAGCCGAGGTCAGCCGCATCACCTACATGGGCATCCAACCCCAATTGCAAGCCGAACCGCGATTGGCCTCGCGACGCTGCATGGTCGTTGAGGTAGGCGGCGGCAGCACGGAAGTCCTGGTCGTCCAATCGGGAAACGTCCTGTTTTCCCACACCTATCGCTTGGGGTCGCTCCGCTTGCTCGAGACATTGGAGAAATTCAAAGCACCGCGGTCCAAACAACGGGCCATCATGGAGAGCCAAATCCTGCGCTTCGTCGCGCAGATTCGTGAACATGTCTCTGCGGATTCTCCTTTGCAAATGATTGGCATCGGTGGGGATGTGCGATTCGCCGGTCGGCAACTACTGGAGGACTGGGATCTGACCGGGTTGGCCTACCTGCCCGTTGAGCGTTTGAACGAACTGACGCGTCGGTTGCTGCAAATGACCGAAGAGGACATTTCCCGGCAGTACGGATTGAGCATTCAAGATGCGGAGACGCTCGTCCCGGCCCTGTTGTGTTACCTGCTGATCGCCCGCGGTTTCGACCAGTCGGAAATCGCCATTTCAGACACGAATTTGCGCGACGGGTTGCTGCATGACATGGCTATCCAGGACGTATGGACAGCGAATTTCCGCAGCCAGATCATTCGCTCTGCCGTGTCATTGGGGCGCCGATTCGATTTCGACGAGAAACACGCGCGGCATGTAGCGACGCTTTGTCGGAAACTGTTCTCAGAGTTGCAGGAAGAACACCAACTGGAGCCGCGCAACGAATTGATCCTCTACCTGGCAGCTTTGCTGCATGAAATCGGGTATTACATCAACACGCGCAGCAACCATAAGCACACGATGTATCTGATTCGACACAGCGAGATTTTCGGGCTGGGCCGCAAAGACCTGCTGCTGGTATCGCTGGTTGCCCGGTACCATCGCCGCAGCAGCCCCCAGCCACAGCACGAAGGTTATGCCAACCTGGACCGCAACGGGCGTGTAACCGTTTCCAAGTTGGCGGCCATCCTGCGCGTGGCCATCGCCCTGGACGAATCGCGGAGTCAACGAATCCAGGACATCTCCTGCCGCGTCACCGGCCGCAAGTTGATCATCTCGGCCGCCGGAGTCGAAGACGTCACGCTCGAGCAATTGGCGCTGCGGCAAAGCGGCAATCTGTTTGAAGAAACGTATGGCATTCCCGTACTGCTCCGGGCCGCCAGCCGGTCGTCTTGACCGGGCCGGATTCACGCCGCGCGACTGCCGCCGTCAATCCCTCCGTCCATGGATCGTGCGGCCGCCCGGTGGGACTCTCCTCCCCTGCCCTCCCCTGCCCGATCGTGGTCGTTCCACTGACGATGCCACTGCTCGAAAGCCGGTATCCGCGGTGGACGACGCAGCCAAATCCGGGGATTGGCAACCCCCGCGGCCATCCTCAACAGGGTCTCTGCTGTCATCCGAATTCTGTAGGCTGGATCGGCGTCGCTGCACAGCAAGCGATACAGGTGCTTGCAGGCCGTACCGGGGAAACCACCCCGTGCGGCCGCGCGAGCCCACTTGCCAGGACCGGCCGCCGAACGGCCAGCCGGACGGTGGGAGACCGCCTGCCCTGTGAAAGCCAAGCCCCGTGCCTGGTAGGCCTCGCGGAGCAATTGGTCCATCAGCTCGCGTTGCTGCTCCGCTCGGCGCCAACAGACGCTGGATGCGTGCTGCCGATAAGCCAGCAGCACCGACGGCAGGTTCATCAATGGTCCGCGCTGGGCCATCCGCAACCACAAATCGTGATCTTCCACCCACTGGTACTGCCGGCGATATCCTCCCACCGCCCGCCAGGCTTCCGTCCGCATCATCACCGTGGGATGATACAAACCGGTTTGCCGGGACAATAAACTTCGCTGGATTTGATCTTCAGCCATCGGCGGGTAGGTCACTCGCAAAGGATCTCCGTCCGCATCGATCTCCAGGATCCCCGTGCCCGCCGCGACGCATTTCGGGTAACGCCGAAACCATTCGACTTGCCGTTCCAACCGAGCTGGCAGCGCGATATCGTCGGCATCCATCCGGGCGATCAATGGACCACGAGCCAGCGTACAACCCCGATTCAATGCCTCGACGATCCCCGCGTTCTCCTGTCGCACGACGCGAATACGAGCATCGCGCTGAGCCATCCACCGTAGGATCTCCGGCGTGGCATCGGTACTGCCATCATCCACACACACCAGCTCCCAGTCGGCCAGCGTTTGTTCAATGATACTGGCGACGGCATCTACCAGGTACGCCTGAGCGTTGTAGACGGGCATGACGACGGAAACCAGCGGGAACGACTTAGTCATCTCTCAAGCTGCCTTGCGGTTGATTTCCAACGGGCGGATCCAGTGGGCGGGGACGATGTGCGAGGCGTCCAGGGTGCCGGGCTGGAACCACTGTGACGGTGCATACACCCTGCCACCGCGGCGTTCTGCCAACCATCCGGCCCACCAACTGAACGTGCTGTTGGTGATGGCGCAGGCATCGGCCTGCGCCATCAGTACCAGGTCTTCCTCGGCCGAATCCGCGGAATTGTGGTCTACCCAGTGGGTCGTCCAGGGCCATTTCAGATGCGTGCGGCACCAGGGAATATCGTTGGAAAACACAAACACTTCCACTGGACCACTCGCGGTGGAGGCGAAATGCTCGATTGCCGAAGAAAAGTATTGCAAAGGAGTACGGGCATACAACCGCGCGGCCTCGGGATCGCTGAGGTAATCTCCGCGCCGCACGTGCACCGCGACCGACCGACACTTTCGCATGCGGCGCGCCACCTGTTGGCTGGCTGGGCTGAGCGGACGGCGGAGAGTGAATTGACTGGCTACCTCATCGGCCACCGCCTCGAAGTATCGGCTGCTCTGCCAATACCCCACCAGATAGGAATCATCGGGTGCGGCCAAGTGTTTATCCCGGAATCCAAACGGCTTTTCTCGCCAACGCTTCAGCCGCCCTGCTGGCCACCAGCAACGCAGTTTGCCCAGCCCGCGCGGAGCGACACCTCGGTACCGATGAGGCAACCGCCAGGTCTCCGTGGGCGGCAACGCACTGGCATCGATGCAAAAACGATCCAGCAGGAATCCGTGGGCGGGACGCGCAGCATACGAGGACAAGTCCAACCATAACCGAGTTCCCCATCGCCGGGCTAAACTCCACCCGAACGCATATTGGAACATCTGGTTTCCCAACCCTCCCTCCAACCGGACGACTATCATCGTGGCGTTCCTTTCCCATCGGGCATTCGTTCGATCATGCGGCGCGACCGGGACGCGTCACCGAGCGTTGCACATGACGCCACGCCAGGGCCGCCGATCGGCGTTTCGGCAACAACCGGATCGGCCGATAATCTCCCGGCTGCCATGCGTTTTGCCAGAACTCAGCCAACATGGCCATCAGATTCAGCTCCTGCAAAACCTTGCTACGGGCCTGGCCAAGGATCGGGAATTGGCGCTCATACGTGCCTTGTGCCATCGCGTCACGAATAATCCCGATGGCTACCTCCGGGCGATAGATGTCGATCGCCGTATAGCTGCCGGGTGGGAAACAAAACTCGGCCTCCCGTCCCCCGAAGTAAAAGGGATAACTCCACCCCAGAAAGGCATCGGTCAGCTTCTCCGTCATGTAGAACGGGGAATGATCGTTCTCCATGACTACGTGATACTTGTAGAGATAAATGGCGTCGGACTTGTCTTTCAACGGACGAATCCCCCGGCCGAACACGTCGATTTGCTCGCCGAATTCCCGCTGCAAACGCCGCACGAACTCCAGCCGTTGACGGTGGTCCTCCGTGGTCGTCTTGCTGCTGCAGATCACGCTGCACAGTTTGGTTTTCTGGGGAGCCCGCAAGGATGCCAGATCCGAAAAAGTCATTTGCCGTCCGTGCACCTGGCTGGGATACAACCCATAATGCCACGGCTGGCCCTCGTGACCGTACCGAACCTGCGGATGTCGAATGCTGCGGTGGGACGTCCACACATGTTCAAACTGGCTGGTGAACGGCCGCCGATACCGGCGCAGAGAGGGAGGCTCTCCGGTAATTAGCAAGGTATTCCGCCCAATCGCTTCGCACTCCACGCCGCCTGGGCAATCGTCGTAGACCACTACAGCGTCGAATGGGCCCCGGTGGGGATCCCCCGTAAAATGGAAATCTCCCCAAACACCGCCTCCTTCTGGAGTTTGGCGTAGGAATTGATCGACCGGAAACGACGCGACGAGCAGGATTCTGGGCATGGAACGGCAAGCCGGCTTCGAGGGACTGCAACGTGGAATTGCAGGTTTACCGTTTCCCGTGCGTGGCTTTCAAGATCAAACCTCAAAAGCGCATGGCTGCCACTGCATGTGCCGAAACCCCGCCCCTGGATTGAAGAACCGAAATCCCTCCACAGACAAACCCTCCAGGGGAACGTGGGTATGTCCGAAATAGATGCGCCGGACGGCATCGGGCGCCGGCAGCGGCAATTGACGCACGATCTGCCCCAAACGCTTGCATGTCGCCATGGGGCGGTGCCGCACCTGGGGAATCCACCTGTGCATCCGTGCGGTGACGACCAGGTCGTACCCGCGATGCATCCAAGCGGGACGCGGGCGTTCCGCATGGAACTGAGCCCGATAGGAATGCAATGTCCGTTCGCACCCCTTGGCTTCCAGGATGTCCCCGTGAAGAAACAAACAATCGCCTAACTGCAACCAGTGCTGCCGCCAGCAAAACCGCGGATGCATGGCGGCCAACTCCTCCAGCCGCGCCAGCAACGCCGGGTCCGAATCATGATTCCCCGGCAGGTATACCACGTGCGAATCTCCTACCGAGGCCAACAGGCGTTCCAACCAGGCAAGGGCGGCATCCAACGTCGCCTCCATACTCTTGTGGCGACTCCAACGAAAATCAAACACATCGCCGCCCAAGACAACGCATTGGTGCGCCGCGCCAACCCTCGGAAAACGGCTCAGGCAGGGCAATTCCGATGATCGCGACGTAAAGAGGTGAAGATCCGAAGCGAAAATGCCCGCCTCGATATGCTGCAATGATGCGTCCACTGCCCAGTACCCTTTTCTTGTTTCGCACACACCCGTCATGGCTTCCCCCTCGACCTTATCAATAGGGTAAGCGGAGCGACAAGCGGAACAGCCAGATAAAACAGGCTAGACCGGCCAGCAGTCCCCCGCCAAATGGCAGCACCATCACCCCGCGTGGCATCCCCGTATCCGCCGCGAGAAAGAAGAACCCCGTCGGTAGGCAAATGGCTACGAATGCTACACAGGATGCCACGATGCCCAGCATCGAGAAAAACCAACTGGTGATCAACAGCACTGGAGTTGCTGGGACATCATCGGGCAGAGTCCCCCGTGACAGCAACTTGCGCTGCAACATCGCCGTACGGATAGCTGCCGCGATCGTGGCCAGCAAACTCATGACGGAAAACCACGGCACCAGCAGGAACAGGCCTCCAGAGAAGACCAGCCCAAAAAACACGATGGCCCAATACTCAACGGGCAGATCGATTCTGATCCTTTCGGGAATCCGGCTCGTTCGCTGCAACGTCGGCGCGTACGGGTTCGGCGACCCGCTGACAGGTTCCCCGGTTTCGAGCGGTTCCGGCGACGGGGCCTCATCGGCATAGAATGAGGATTGGTCTGCCGATTCGCCGGATGGGAGATCATCGGCCGGAGGATTTGGTGGAGACATGGACAGCCCAGAAATGCAGGCGCAGGGACCGTTACTTGCGGCTCGCGATCAAAAATTGCATCAGATCGCTACGGCGGAGCACACCGACAAACTGGTGCGGTGTTTGCGGGGTGATAACAGGTATTATATCGTCAGAAGTCTTCCGAAAGGCATCCACCGCGGCGGACAACGGCTGGTCGGTCTGCAACGCCACTTCCAAGGGCATCGCCAGATCCTCCGCCCGCACGAGCGTATCGATTTGTGCGTCAAAAAACGTATCGCTCAGCAACCCGTAGCGGATGATCCCTACGATTTGCTTTTCTGCGTCGACCACGACGTAGGTGTTGTCGTGACTGGTCCGCATCACATCGACGACCTGTTCGAAATCGGCAGTTTGTGCAATGGCGGCAACGTTCTTACGAACCAGGTCGCCAACCCGCAACGCGTCGATGTCGACAGTCGTATGGGGAGTCAAGCCCACCGCTTCTCGCGCCCGGCGCCACATCTTGGCTGCCTGGCTGGCGGCACTTTCGGTGCGATGGGATATGGCCTGTGCCAAGGGCACTTCGCCGGCCCTCAGCACTGACCAGCGAATCAGAATAGGACCGACGATCTCGAAGAAGACCACCGTGCCCAGAATGACCGTCTGGATGGGGCCTCCGATCTCGGGCCAGCGGACGGCGCACGTACTGGCCAGCGCGATTGCCGCTCCGGCTTGAGCCAACATGCATGGGCCCAGGTATTTGCGCACCGTGGGAGCTTCGTGGTGCCACATCGACGCCCAGCGGATCCCTAGGATCTTGCCTGCTGTACGCGTCGCGATGTAGATTCCCCCCAGCACTCCCGCCGCCACGAATGAATCCAATTGCAACTCCGCACCATGCACGGCAAAGAAAACGACCACCAGCAATCCGGAAATCTTCTGGTGTTCCTTGAGCAGATCGTGTGCCGTATCGCTGGTGTTGACGACGACGATGCCGGTGACCAGAAAGGCCAGCATATAGGGGAGCGCGAACGTCTCGCAAAACCCTAACAACAGGATGGTGATCGCCAGCACCAAGACCAACCATCGACTCTGGTTCAGCAACCCACTGCCGTAGCTGATCCACACCCCCGCGATCAACCCCAGCAAGACGGCCCCTCCCAGGTCCAACATGACCCGCTGAATTTCAGCCGTGGGATGCTCTTCCAGGACACCGCCGGCAAACCGAGCAGCCAGGAAGAAGGCTTCAAAGGCCACGATCGCGGCGATGTTGTTCAGCGCGACCAGCACGCTTGCCAGCTCGGTTACCGGTCCTTCGGAATTCGACTCCTTCAGAACCAGCACCGTGGTGGCCGGGGCGGTCGCCAAAGCCAGCGCCGCCAGCAGAACGGCGGTGGCCAACCCGTACCCGAACACCCACACTCCCAGGGCGACAAAGAGGAACGTGGTCAACAACTCGCCAACGCTCAGCCATGTGGCATGCCGCAAGATCGGACGCAACTGAGCCAGGGGAAACTGGCACCCCAGCTCCAGAAGCACCAACGCCATGGCCAGTTTGGTCAACGGGATCAGGTGGTGCATATGCTCGGTCGTCACCAACCCGGCCACGCTCGGCCCGACCATCACTCCGGCCAACAGGTAAGCGGTAACCCGCGGGATCCGAATCAAATCTGCCACGATTCCGCCTAACAGGGAGGCGATCAGCAGCGTCCCCAATGACACCGCGGTGTGCATTTCTTCGGGCATGGAAGACGTCATTGGCGGCGTCCATTCTCGGCGCGATCATCGGCCCGTGGGAATACCAACGCCCCAGGGCAATAC
>RFIQ01000476.1 GCA_003695565.1 Planctomycetota bacterium
CCAGTGATGTGCTGCCGGCAGGCGATGTGCTGCCCTCGACGAGCTCGGTGGCTGGCGCAGTGCCAGGAGACGAGCTTTCAGGAGACGGCGGGTTGTCGGAAGTGTCGGCGGGAGAGGGAGCGTCCGCTGACGGTTTGGTCCACCCCTCAGGTGCCGCGGGAGGGAGTTCCAGGTCGGTGTGTTTTGCCAGTCGCTCGGCCAATGAGTAGTCATCGGGATGGATCAGTGTGGCATCCAGCGGTTGATCTCCCTCCAGTATTCGCAAGGCAGCGATTGCCTGCCGCCGTTGTTTCTCGTCCCAGTCCGAGATTTGTTCGGCCAGTTGTCGGCGGGATGCGATTTGACCGGATTCTGCCAGGCGGTGAATCTGATTGGCCACCGGTTGCGAGATGCCCGGCAGATGAACCAAATCGTCACGGCGCGCACGCCACACGTCCAAACCAGAGCAATAGACCGCATCGGCCAGTACGGTGCGCACCGTATCCCGCAAGGCCTCTGTGGGGAGTTCCCGTTGGTAGCTGCCCAAGCGCAAACGATTGATGTCGACTTTCAGCAACTCCGCCACTGGATCCTGCAGCGCACGCCCCGCCCACACGGCAGCACGCACGCGGCGACCGAGGCTGGACAACTCCCGGTGGGAACTGGGGCTGGAGGCATAAGCATCGGCAGCCGAACGATCGGCGACTGTCCATCGAAGGCCGCTATCGGCGCTTTGTCGCATCAATTCCCGCAGCGTAGCGATCATGAAGCGCCTGGCCGGTCCGTTGGTAATCGCCACCAGTGAAACTCGAAATCGGTGGACCAATTCGCCAAGGTGAATTACGTTACGGTCGACGATGTCGGGGCGGGCCGAACAATCCAATTCGGATGTGGCCAGGACTTCGCCAGCGGGTCCGATCACCACCGCGCATACATTCTTCGGTCCTACCGTGTCGATGACAAGGATCGTGTGTCCGCGAACCGGACGCTGCGCCAATCGCCGACGCAATTGTCCAGCGGTCACCGCCAGCAGCCGATCTTGGGCCTCTTGTTCACACTGCGCCAGCACATCGTGCTTGACGCGGTCCAGCGCGCCCCCATGCATCACGGATTCGACCGCCGATTCGAACCAATCGACGAGCGGATGGGAGCGGGCGACAAACGCATCCCGAGCTTGCCGTACCACCCGTTTGTTGTCCACTTCCAGGACCGGACGGATGATCTGGCTGCGCCATCCCCGTGCGATCAGCAAGTGCTGATAGGCGGACCACTTGCCAATCGGCTTGCCCTTCTTGGGCAAACCGTGCAGAGCCGTTTCCAACCAGCGTCGTCGACGTTGGCGGGGCGTCAGTTTGGCTCGTTCCGCTGCCGTCTCCTTCTTGGATGCTTGCCCTGCAGGACCGTCAGCGGCCTGTCGTTGCTTGCCCAGTTGCGACTGGCTGGTCGAGGAACCAGGAGTGCCTGTTTTGTCGGGAGCGGAAGGAGGGACCACCGCGGCTGGAGAATCCCCACCATCGGGCGCCGGATTGGCCGCAGGGTCGGCTGTCGGAGCATCGCCCCCGGCGACTTGGTTGGAGTCGGCCGCAACAGTCACGGTGTGGGGTGCCGTATCGGTTGCCGCGGCAGTTGCCGTATCGGTGGTCGAGGCCGACTCGGTCGGTTCTGGCGTCGGCTCGGCTGCAACCGATTGCAATTCGGCAATCGGCGGGCTGGATTGGTTTGCCGGGCCTGGCGGAGGGGCGGCAGGGGACTGGGGTTCGCCCGCTGCACCGGCCTGAACGGCTGCACCGTCGCCCGCCGCATTCGCCTGACTTTCTTTGGCTTCGGAGGTTGCAGCGACCTGAGCTTCCGCGGCGTTGGCGGGTGAAGCTGCTTTATCCTCGGCACCATCAACCGGACTAGCGGCCGGAGTCGGTTGCTTGCTTTTGGCCGGTTGTTTATTCGGTTCCGACTCACTGGACGTGAATTCAAATCGCAGCCGTCCCTGCTCGCGCACGATGCGTCTCAGTTTTTCCTGCAGCCTGGTATCGCCGGCAATGAGGGACGCCATCAACTCCTGAACCTGATCCATCAGCTTCTCGGCTGCAGCGCGATCGATACCTCGCGCATCGGCCAGCCACTGGACCATGTCGGATGGCTTCTGGCCGGAGAACGCGACCAGTTCTTCAAGCAGTTTCCCGGCATCTCCCGCTTGCTGTTCGAGCTTGACGAGATTGCGTCGTGCGCGGAAACACCGCAGCGCGGCTTCCACCTCGGCTTCGCAGGTAGCGGCGTCGAGTGCCTGTTGAGCCTCTTCGTCCAGTTCGGCTCCCGCTGGCAACTGCTTCAGGTGCCGGGCCTTGGCGGCCTGCAGACGCTGGTGTTGCATGTGAGCCAGCTTCAAGTCCCACAGCACATCGATTGCGAGATTTCCCGATTCATCGGCTCGATACCGCGCAATGAAGCTGGGCGTGAACCCCTGTCCGACGAGTTCCGCCGCGACCTGCAGTTGCTCTACCGGCAAATCGTGTCGTCGCGCTATACCCTTTAGATCGATCATGAGATCCCGCAATCCGTAGGAATGGGCTCACCTCGATAACGGTCTGCTACCAAGGCTCGCGAAACCAATTGTTCAAGTGGATCACCGGCAGCCGTTGCCGGGGTGCGACGGATTTCGATCCAGCCGCACCTGAGCGCATATCTTTCCATGTTCACACATGATCCATCGGGCGCGAATCTATGCCACCCCCCGACGATTGTCAAGCTGCAGCCGGGTGGAACACGACCGGAAAACCCGTTCAGAACCCTAGCTGGAACCGCAACAATCTCCCGCCGGGCGCAAAAACCAGGCGAACTAGGGGGGATAGGTCCAGGCGCAAAGGCTGCGGAGCGACTGGCAGGGGGCGGCGCGCGGTCCCCCAGCCGATTCAGGGAATTCCACGACGGGTACTTGTTTTCACCAGCGCCACTGGATTAGAGTGCGGGCAAGTACCAGGTGGGCTTTCGGTGTGTTTTGCAGGGGAGTTTAGCGATGTTGCGATTCAATTCTCGGACCGTTGGAGCTTCGGTCCTGTTCATGCTGGCCGCCGCATCGATGGCTGCTGCTGAGGAGCCCGCCTTTCTGCGGCTGTTCGACGGCCAATCGTTGTACGGTTGGCAGCACCGCGGAAATTGGCGAGTGGTCGACGGGGCCATTTATCGTGCGGAGCGCGGTGGCGACTTGGAGTTTCGAATCATCCGCATTCCCGACGATTTCGAACTGCGTTTCGAGTGGAAGGTGGCCGAGGGGAGCAATAGCGGTGTGTACTACCGCCCCGGTCAGTACGAGTACCAGATCTTGGACAATGCCAGGCATCCCGATGGCAAGAACCCCCGCACCAGCGCTGCATCGCTGTACTTCTGCATGGCTCCGTCTCGCGATGCGACTCGACCTGTCGGACAATGGAATCAGGGGCGGATCGTATGCAAGGGAACGGTGATTCAGCATTGGTTGAATGGGGAAAAGGTCATCGATTTCGATTACACCGACCCCCGGTACCAGTTCAATGTCGAATTGCTGCGAGCGCGTGGCGGCAACGTGGAAGACCGCGGCGCCTACCTCAAGTTGCAGGACCATGGTGATCCGGTATGGTACCGGAACATTTTGTTGCGCGAGATACCGGCCGAAGAAGAGCTGGAGCGATCGGAGGTGATTCCGGCTGAGATCCCGCCGGACATCCTGGCGGCGGAGCGGAAGAAGCTGGAGGGCATCCTCTCCCGACGCGGTCAGACTTTGCCCCCTCAGCTTCTTGCTCCCTCCGATCCGCCGTTGCGCCCTGGCGTACCGCCGCGTCCCAAAGGGCCTCCGTCGCTGGGCGGCGGGAACTGATTGCCCGGAGCCGCCCGGGGCGGGAATCTGCCTGGGCCGAAACATGCCGCGGAGGTGTCGGCACCGCCTGGTGAAGGCGAGGGGATCAGCCGGCCGGTTTGATCCCCAGCACGATTTCGACCGGCACCCACATGTGGTCGATTTCCGCGTCGCGGATTTCGAAACCAGCGGCTTCCAACGCGCGGCGCACGTAGATTGGGCGGCAGTCGAGCAGGTTGGGAAAATGCTGGTGCGTCCATTCGTACGCCTTGATCACCATTCCTTGCTTGCCTTCTTTGGAAAGGGAGACGACCGACAGCCGGCCACCAGGTTTCAAGACCCTGCGCCACTCCGCCAGTACTTGAACCAATTCCGGCGTATCGAACAGTTCAAGCGTAAAGCTACTGAAGATACCGTCGAAGAAGTCGTCTTCGTATGGTAGATCGGCAGCATCGCCCTGAGTCACTTCGACGCGGTCTTCCAGTCCCTCGCGGCGAATCAATTCGCCGGCGAGCTGCACCATGTGATCGGACAGATCAATCCCATACACGCGTCCGGTCGGTCCCACCGCTCGCGCCAATTCGACGAGGCAGTGGCCTGTGCCGAATCCGATTTCCAGCAAACGTTCGCCTGGCTGGGGATTCAATTTGGCAATACCCTTCAGCCGCATCGGCTGTTCCGAACGTTCGGCCAGCAGGTCATACACGTGCGCAATTTTGTTGTAAAACTTGCGGATTTCATCGCGGGATTGGAATACGCGTTGGACCCCGGGTTCGATGTCTTCGATCGATTCGGACATTTCTGTTGTTCTCTGCTGACGGGAAACATGGATAACGGATTGCGGCTCACGCGGTATACGCCTGACACCAGGCTAGCATGCGATCCAGCGCCGGCGCAGGGACGGCATGCCCGCCGCGATGATTGTATAACCCGAGACGCAGGGGATCACCGTACAAGCCGTAGATCGTCTGGGCCGCCGCGACGAACGGGGCCGACCGAGCTCCATCAGCGCTGTCGCCCCCCACCAACAAGAAGGGGCGCGGAGCACACAGGGCCAACAATTCATGGTGTTCCCGCCCGAATTCTGGTTGATGGATTTGCTGTCCCAGGTACCAGGGAGCATCCCAATTAGAAAATGCCAGGCCCACGCCCCCCTCGCTGCTGACCGCGGCCTTGATCCTGGCATCGAAGGCCGCGAGATAGAGCGCTTCCTTCGCGCCGAGCGAATGGCCGATGGCACCGATGCGTTCTGCGTCAGCCAGATCGTGTGCGGCCAGGATATCGACCGCCAATCGACCTTCCCACAGCATGCGGGCCATTCCCGTGGCGTGTGGGTAGTCCCGCAAGAATCGCTCGGTTTCGGTGTGGGCGTCGATTCGATCATTCGACGGCCACAAGAAATTACGCGGGCACAGAGCCATACAGCCTCGCCGTGCCAAGTGCCAGCCGAAGGCTTTATTGGCATCTCCCTCAATTCCTGCTGGTTGCAAGATCGAATGCGGCACCGTGGAGTGGAAGACGACGCAGGCCGGCAAAGGGCCCGAAACTCCGACCGGGTGCAGTAGGTAAGCCTCTGTCGTTTGACCGGGCAACGTCGGATAGCGCACCCGCGCGCGGCGAATCCCATCAATGACTTCCGTCTGCAGTATTTCGAGCTGCGGTGGCGGTGTGGGCCGGGCGGGCAATGTTCCCAGGACTTTCCGCCACAGATCGAACAACTCCGTGCGTCGCTGCATCCACAACCGACGGAGCTGCACCCTCGTTTCCTCGGGTAGGTTTGCCGTCACCTGCCCCGGTGCGTCGAATGCAGGCAACAAAGGGGGCAACGCCGGTGCATCGGGCGGTACGTCCAGTCGCGTGACCTCTTCCAGCCAGGGAACATCCGGCCGAGTGACCTGAGACGCAGTTGCATCCTGGGGGGCGGCGCCAGCGGCGGTGGCGCACAACTTGGGAAACGCCACAGCCGCACTGGCAGCGGCACCTAGAGAGACGCTCGATCGGGCCAAAAACAGACGCCGATGCGGTCGATGCGTGTGTGGATTGGGCATGTTGCAAGCACCTTCGGGGTGGGTGAGGCTCCTGCCGAACCGCTGCGAGCCCACCCTGCCAGGGATTCGACGCAGAATCGGCTCGACATTGCGCTCGTTCGTGACGCCGTCCTGCCGCCGACGAGCTCCACGCTGCTGTCTCGATCAGACGGCTGGAACGATGTGTTCCCAGGGATTGTACACGCATTCGCGGGCGCCCTGTCCGACTCACTGGACGTTGGTGCTCACTGCAACTGCACGTTCGAGTTTTGCCGGCGGAGGGGCACATGCGAAGCAAGATCGATGTTGGAGGACGGACGGGGCGAACAGTATAGTACCCCTTGGCGGCGGCTGCTTCGCCGCAGCAGGGGGCCGTGGCCCGCCGGATCAAGGCCTGGGCCGGCGCGATGGAGCTCTCTCGCACTTTTTCGATCTCATGAAATGAACGGGCACGATGCAATCACCAATCAGAATGGCGATCTTCTTGCCGACGTGGGTCGGAGATTGTTGCATGGCAACACCGACTTTGCGGGCGATTCGCAGGGGGTTCCCCCGCGCGCAGATCACGGCTGTGATGCGGCCGGTCATCGCCGATTTGTTGGATCAGGCGTGGGGTGAAGCGCCCGCCTGGTACGATGAAATGGTAATGGTGCCCAAGAAGACTCTGCGCGGCCGGTTGGCGGTTGCCCAGCAACTCCGTCAGCAGCAGATCGACGTGGGAGTGCTGTTGACAAACTCGCTGTGGTCCGCAGCAGCCGTCCGCATCAGCGGCGCTCCAGCGCGGATCGGTTATGCGCGGGACGGCCGCGGATGGCTGCTGACCTCCGCGCTGCGCCCGCTCAAGGTGGGCCGCGTCTACCAACCGGTTCCCCACATCGATTACTTGTTGGCGATCGCCGAACACATGGGATGTCCGGCCAGCGACCGTCGCATGCAACTGGCGGTAACGGATGATGGATGGACGCTGCGCCGGCGGTTGTTGGCGCGTATCGGCTGGGACGAATCGGCGGCCGTGGCCGTCATCAACAACGGTGCAGCGACGCAACCGGATCGCATATGGCCGGAAGAGCGTGTTCGCCGTTTGGCGCTGGACCTGGCCGAACAAAGGGGTCTGCACGTGTTGCTACACTGTGGTCCGGCCGACCGGGAATCCGCCAATCGAATCGCGGCACAGATACATCATCCACGCGTGGCGAGCATGGGGCTGGTGGAGGAGTTGCCGATTGCATTGAGCAAAGCGGTCTTGGCGTCGGCTCGCGTCGTTATCTCGACTGACAGTGGGCCTCGGCATATTGCCGCCGCGTTGGATCGTCCGGTGGTCGCGCTGTTTGGGGCGACCGGTGCGGAATGGACGCGAACCTACAACGTGCCGGAGCAAATCGTCACTCCGCCCAGCGGGGACGAGGCCATCGCCATGCCCCGTGCGGCTGGTCCCCGGGCGGGCATGGCCCGCATTTCGGTAGAGCAGGTGTTGGCCGCCGTGGATCAGGCCATGGCCAGTGCCGCAGCGGCTTGATGCATCCAACAGTTAACGCGGCCAAGTATCACCGTCCAAATCCAGGGTCCGCGGAAAGTTCAGCAAGTCAAGGAAGAGTTCAAGATCATGAAAGTCACCGGGTTTACGATTGTGCGCAACGCCGTGCGCTATGACTATCCCGTCGTCGAGAGCATCCGTTCCGCCCTGCCGTTGGTGGACGAGATGCTGGTGGCCGTGGGGAATTCGTGCGATGGGACGCGGGACCTGGTCGCCGGGATCGACGATCCCAAGCTGCGCATCATCGACACGGTTTGGGATGATACGTTGCGCAAGGGGGGAACGATTCTGGCGCAGCAAACCAATCTAGCAATGGACGCGTGCCAAGGCGACTGGTTGTTGTACTTGCAAGCCGACGAGGTGCTGCATGAGCAGGACACCGAGCGGATCCGCCGCGCCATGCAGCGAAATCTGCAGCGTCGGTGGGTAGAGGGTTTGACGTTTCGCTATCACCATTTCCGTGCCGATTACTGGATCCGTGATCCGCTGCCGTACCGCCGTCAGGTGCGGATCGTACGAGGTGGGATCGGCGTGCGATCGCATGGCGACGCTTGTGGATTTCGTATCCACGGTCGACGGCTACGCACCGCGCCGACGGGTGCCTGGGTGTATCATTACGGGTATGTCAAGCCACCGCAGCAGATGTCGGCCAAGATGGACTACTTCCTCAGCCTCTATGACGGACGGCAAGTCGCTCCCGGGTCCGAGTCCGCGGCGGCTCAATACGCTTGGGATCTGGCCACGTGCGAAGCGTATCGTGGTTCGCACCCGCAAGTCATGGCGCAACGGATTGCCTCCAAGGACTGGCAGACGCCCCAGGTGGAGTTGCTCCCGCGGTGGCGCAATTCGCGTTTCTGGAAGGGCATGTATATGAAGAACACACGAGCGCTTCGGCGTTGGGCGCGCGTCGCCGGTTTATTGGGTGCCATGCTTTGCGCCGTGCTCTGCGCGCTGGTCGCCAAACCGGCTCGAGCCGCTTCGCCGCCGAACATTCTGTTGATTGCCATTGATGACTTGAACGATTGGGTGGGGTGCTTGGGTGGGCATCCGCAATCCTCGACGCCGCACATCGATGCCCTGGCCAGCCGCTCGGTGTTGTTTACCAACGCGCACTGCCAGGCACCGGTGTGCAACCCTTCGCGAACCAGTTTCCTGACCGGCATGCGTCCCAGCACAACCGGCGTCTATCTGAACAACGTGTGGTTCCGCAGCACGCCCCTCAACCGCAAACGGGTAACGCTGCCGCAGTATTTCCGACAACATGGCTATGCGACGTTGACGGCGGGCAAGATTTTTCATGGTTCGCGGGTCGACGACCCATCTTTCGAAGTGGTGGGACCGCGGCCAGGACAACGCTTGCCGATCGACGAGCAAGTCATCGAAGACGTTCCCACGAAAAGTAAACTTTGGGATTTTGGCCCCCAGAGGTATGCAGAAGACAAGTTCCCCGATGCTGTCGTGGCCAGTTGGGCGGTCGAGCAGTTGCAGCAATCGTTTGATCGACCTTTCTTGATGGCGGTCGGATTTTACCGTCCCCACGTTCCGTTGTACGCTCCGCAGCGCTTGTTCGACGCCCTGCCGGTCGACACTGTGCAATTGCCGCCGGTGTTGGAGAACGATCGCGCCGATTTGCCGGAAGCGGCATTGCAGTTAACGGCCAACCCAACGCCACCGCCGCATCAGTGGTTTGTGGAAACGGGGCGCTGGGCTGCGGCGGTACAAGCGTATCATGCCGCCGTCCGATTTACCGACGAACAGGTGGGCCGGGTATTGGCTGCGCTGCAATCCAGTCCCTACGCTGACAATACGATTGTGGTCCTGTTATCCGACCAAGGATTCCATTTGGGGGAGAAGCAGCGTTGGGCCAAGCAGTCGTTGTGGGAGCGATCGACCCGCGTTCCGTTCATCGTGCACGTGCCTGAAAACGGGGCCCAGGGTCAGCGGTGCGATGCTCCGGTGGAACTTCTGAGCGTATTTCCGACGTTGGTGGAATTGGCCGAGTTGCCGCCCCTCGATGCGTTGGAGGGGGTGTCGCTGCAACCGCTGCTGGCGGATCCCGATACGACATGGGAACGGCCAGCCATCACGACTTACCAGCCGAACAACCATGCGGTTCGCAGTCGCCATTTTCGCTACATCCGCTATGCCGACGGTGCGGAGGAACTGTACGACCATCGCAACGATCCGCACGAGTGGTATAACCTGGCCAATCTGGCCGAGTATGATCACGTGAAGGCAGAGCATGCGCGGTGGTTACCACAACGGAACGCACCGGATCTGGGAGCGAAGTAATCGCCAGGTCGGGTGCGGCGCGATCTACCACTGCAAGAATCGGCGCAGCAGTTCCACGCCGGGTTCGGTCAGAAAGCTTTCCGGATGGAACTGCCAGCCCTCCAGTTTCCACCGGCGGTGGCGGACGCCCATGATCTGGCGGCTGCCATCCGGCTCATCGGTCCAGGCACTCATTTGTAAATCGCTCGGCAGGGTATCCGGATCGATGACCAGCGAGTGATAGCGGGTGGCGACGAACGGATTGTCGATTCCAGCGAAGAAGCCTTGGTTGTCGTGGTAGATCGAATCGGTCTTGCCGTGCATCAACCTGGGCGCACGAACAATCTTGCCGCCGAATGCCTGCCCAATGGATTGGTGCCCCAAGCAAACTCCCAAGATGGGGATCTGTCCAGCGAAACGTTCGACGATGGGCACGCTGATTCCAGCTTCGTTCGGAGAGCAAGGTCCGGGCGAGATCATGATTTTCTCTGGTGCCCAAGCCTCGATATCATCCAGCGTGAGCTTGTCGTTGCGCACTACCCGCAGGTCGACGTGCGGATCGATTTCTCCCAAACGCTGTACCAGGTTGTAGGTAAAGGAATCGTAGTTGTCGATGATCAGAATCATGGCCAAATCGGTAGCACGCGTGATGGTAAGGTCTTCCGGTTAGTTTGCCGAGTGCAAGTTTTGCGTGGCAGTTGCGATTGGGCCAGAGCCCCATGATCCGACATGCTCGCCGCCGCGGAGTGGCAGTGGAGTGCGGTCGAGCTGCCCCGCAGCAAGGCCTCAGCTTAACCCGATGCCTACCCATTGCGGAGGGGACTGGGGCGTTTTTCAACCAGTCCGCACGCTGGCCGATATGCCCTGATTTGCCCAGCTCCGTCCAGGTGGTCATAATGTGCGAAACGGAGCCGAGCGTCATCTCCAGTTGCGGCCGCCGGACAGAAGTCGCTAGGTGTCCGCGGCCAGCCTTTCATGGAGATGTACAGACGGGAGTGCGTGGCTGCAACGAATGCGCGTTGGAGCTGCAAAGAGCAAAGAACCAATGTTTTGTTGAGAGGGAACCCCATCCTTGATGAGCGCAATTGTCGTTAAAAATCTGGTCCGGCGGTTCGATCTTCGCCGCTTCTGGTCCATCGCGATCTGGGGACTTGTCGTTTGTTTGGGCGTCTACAGCCCGGCAGCAGGGCCAACATCCTGGAAGCAATTCCGAGGCGATCTGTGCAACGGGTTGGCACCGGGGGCCAAGCCGCCGATCCACTGGTCGGACGACCGCAATGTCATGTGGAAGACTCCGATCCATGGTCGCGGTTGGTCATCACCGGTCGTGGCGGACGGAGAAGTCTGGATGACGACGGCCACCGTTGACGGGTTGCAGATGTACGCCGTTTGCGTGGACCTGACAGATGGATCAATCCGTCATGATTTGCTGGTGTTCACCAATGAAGAGGTGCAGCCCGATTTTCACATCACCAATTCCTATGCCTCTCCCACCCCCGTCATCGATGGTCCCTACGTATTCGTGCATTTCGGAGCGTACGGAACCGCGTGTCTGCGGCGCAGTGACGGAGCAAAGATATGGGAACGCCGCGATCTGCCCTGCAATCATTATCGAGGCCCCGGAAGCTCGCCCATCGTGTACCGCAACCTGCTGATTTTTCACATGGATGGCTTCGATTACCAGTACGCCATCGCGCTGGATAAACGTACGGGAGCCACGGTATGGCGACAGGATCGAGACATCGATTACGGCACTGACAACGGAGATTTTTACAAAGCGTTTTCCACGCCCTTGATCATCCATGTGAACGGTCAGGATCAATTGGTCAGTCCAGCAAGTAAGGCGTGTCTGGTGCTGGATCCGATGACGGGTCGTGAAATCTGGCGGGTACGGTACCAGGAGCACTCGACCACGGTCCGCCCCCTGTTCGACGGCCAGCATATCTACCTCAGTACCGGATTCGGCAAAGCCAAAATGATGTGCGTGCGCGTGGGGGGAACCGGTGATGTCACCGGCACGCATGTCAAGTGGATTCAACACAAGAGCATCGGTTCAAAACCCAGCCCAGTTCTCGTAGGCAACCGCTTGTTCGATGTCACCGACGATGGAATCATCGAGCGGATCGACACGGAGACGGGAGAAATCGTCTGGCGTGAGCGGTTGGGCGGCAAGTTCAGCGCGTCGTTGGTGGCGACCGAAGAGCGTTTCTACGCGTTCGACCACGATGGGGCCGGTTACGTGTTCACCGTCGAAGATGAGCCGAAATTGTTGGCCAAAAACGAATTGCCGGACGGATGCCAGGCTTCGCCGGCCATCATCGGTGACACGCTGATCGTACGGACGATCACCCATTTGTATCGGTTTGCCGAATAGGTTGAAGACGTTGGGTAGCGAGCCCAGTCGCCCCAGCCGACTCAGGGTTCGGAGTCGGCTGGTAGAGCAGTCAGGGCGGCGATGGCGACCGCCGCTGTTTCGACCCGCAGGATGCGCTGTCCAAGGGATATCGATTGCCAACCAGCGTTCTGCAGCGCATCGGCTTCGGCCGGAGTGAACCCTCCTTCGGGCCCGATGGCCGCAGTGATTGCCGCAGATGATGCCTGGTCGGCCAGCCAAGTGGCCAGCGGCCGTGCATGGTCGTCCACGTGGGCGAACATGCGCGCCGTCTCACCGACAGCAGCCGAATCGGCGGCAACGTCGGACAGGGACTTGGGCGGGTGGATTTGCATCAACAGGTTGCGTCCGCACTGTTTGCAGGCCTCGATGACCGTCCGTTCCAAGCGATGCAAAGCCCCCTCGGTCGGCTGAGCCACGCCGCGGTGCGTAATGAGCGGGGTCACGGCCCCCACGCCCAACTGGGTCAGCATGTCGACCATCAGCTTCTGCCGGTCTCCCTTGGGCAGCGCTACCAACAAGTGGACCGATCGCGCTGGTACCCGAGGACTGGCGACTGGTTCCTGCACCTCGACGGCCACTATCCCGCGTCTGGCGATGGCGACGCTGCCTTTCGCCTCGTTCCCCCGACCGTCGAAAACCACCACCGGATCGCCTACGGAGACGCGCAGAACACCAAAGGCATGTTTGGATTCCGCTGCGTCCAGCTCCACCCGGCCGGAAGCGAGCAAATGGGGAACGTAGAAACGGGCGATGGCCATGCAACGCGCCTGGAAAGCGGGAGGTAGGATCAGCAGACCCGGTGGGCGCCGAGTCGCCGCAGCGGGAAACCGGGGCAAAATGTACCGGATATAGCGGTTGTACTAAAGACGCCGCCCTGGGCTTGCCGATGCATCCGACAAAGGTGCATCGCCACCACAGATTCCCATGGCCTCGGACCAGCACGAGACTATCGAGGCCGGATCGACAAGGCAATCCCAGCGAAAGGCTACCTCCGTGAGTTATTGGCGCTACTGGAAGATGTCGGGACCGCCGTTTGCGTTCAGCACGCGGCAAGCCCTGCACCGCGGCGACACGGTGGAGGAAGCTCTGGCGCGGATCGAGTTCTTGATCAGCAACCGGCGGCAGGTAGCAACCCTGATCGGGCCGTCGGGTTGCGGCAAGACGGCGCTGCTCAGATACGTTGTGCGGCACCCGCCAATCACCGCCGAAGTCCCCGCGGTGCACGCCGTTCGGCTGTCGTTGATCGGCCTTGATGCCGGGGACATGTTTTGCGAACTGGCGGCACGCCTGATCGGTGGGGGGCGTGCCGAGGATTCCCGGTCAGCATGGAATGCGGTGGAGGATTATTTGCGCAGCCAATGGCAAGAGGAAGTGCAGTTGGCCTTGCTACTGGATGACATGGAAAGTGCACTGCCAGCGGCTCAAGCCGATGTCGGACGGCTGTTGGCGACTCCGTTACCAGTTACGATCGTCCTGAGCGTGGCCCAGGAAGCACTGGGCGCGCTCAGCCCCGAACTGCGAACTCGCTCGGAATTGAACATCGATCTACCCGCTTGGACGACCGACCAGACCGGACAATTTCTGGCTTGGGCCTGCGAGCGGGTGGGGCGCCCCGACCCCATATTCACGCAGGCGGCCATCGAGCGACTGCAACAGCTCAGCGGCGGAATTGCCCGCTGCCTGATCCAGGCAGCCGATCTGGCGCTGGTGGCAGGTGCGGTAGCCGGGGAACAGCAAATCGACGCAGATTGCATCGACCAGGTGGCCGCGGAATTGCCGAAGGCCGTCGCAGCCTGAGGATCGCTACGGTGGCCAGTCGGCCGATCGTCCAGTGTTCTTCATTCCGTGGGCCACGCCAGTATGGCACGAGGGACCGGTTTCACGGCGGATGGGCATGCCGCGCCGTTTGCGTTCAGTGCGACAGGAACAACAGCACGTAGGCGGTCGCTAAAACGATATGCAGCGCCGCGAATGGCAGGGCGTGCCGAATGAATCCGGCAAAGCTAATCGGCAACCCGTGCTTGTGCATGATCGTCACTGCGACCAGGGTCGATGCCGATCCGATGGGAGTCAAATTGCCTCCGAGGTTGGCACCGAAGACGACGGACCACCACAGCGGCGAATCGGAGGCGGTCCCGAGGCTGGTCAGAATCTTAGCCAACATGGCAGCCAACGGGATGTTATCCGTCACGGAACTGAATCCGGCCGAGGCGATCAATATGGAAGCGGTTCCGGCGGTTTCTCCGACATCGATGACCCGGGCCAACAGCATCCCGATCGCATTCAGGACTCCGGCATGCTCCATCACATTGATGACCACGAAAAGGGCCATGAAGAAGAACAGCAGGTCCCAGTCCAATCCACGGTAGAACTGGTCGACCGCGGACTTGTACCGGACCAACATGATTCCGGCCATGGCCAGCGCCACGAAACCCATTTGCAAATCGCTGATGAAAGGCAACTGGTTGGTTGTAGCAATCAGCCCCACGAACAGGACGAGCATCACGGCGGAGAACCAAAAAAACCCTCGGCTCTCGATCCCATCGTTTTCGTCGAACCCAGCAATCAATTCCGCCGCCTGCTTGCGCTCCTCAGCATCGCGCAACCGCCGAATACCGAACAACCAGCATCCCATGGCTAGCGTGGCCACGGTGGCCAGCAAGACGAACGGAGCCGCGTGCTCGGTGAACTCCAAGAAGGTGATTCCGGCAGCGCCCCCGACGATGATGTTCGGAACGCTGCTGATCAACGTCAGCAAGCCTCCGATGTTGGTCAGTAGCCCTTCGATCAACAGGAAGCTCAACATCAATTCGGGACGTTCCAACTTGCGCAGCGAAACGACGGTCAGCGACCCGACGATAATCATGGCCGTGACGTTGTTCAGCAGCGCTGAAAACACGACCGTCATCATGCCGTAGGCTATCAACAACCACACCGGGTCCCCTCCGGTGCTCTTGGTGACGCGCAAAGCGATCCAGGTAAACAGACCCGATCGGCTGGCAACGTCAACGAACAGGCTCGAACCGACGATAATGGCGATGACGCTCCAGTCCACGGCTGGGATGAAAACCGGCATTTGGATCTCGTGACCGCCGACATGCACCACCTGGCCGTCGGTTGCCTGCTCGGGTGCCGCAGAGCTACCCACGACGACGCTCTCGAATGGCAGCAGATGGAAGACGGCTCCCAGGAACAAACAGATTCCCGCGAAGAGTCCGGCAATGATGGACTTCTTGGCGTGCAACTTCTCTTCCAATGCCAGTGCCACGATCATGGCGGCGAGCAAGAGGCCAAACAGCACGGTAACCGAAGTTGGTATGCTCACCGCATGTTCGCTGGTCGCGAGTAGATCGGCTGCCATTGGATTCGTTCGGTCGAGGATTGAAGAGTGGGGACACCGGCGCGTTGTTAGAGCCGTATCATAGCGACTAACATTCCCTGACTGAATACCATCAGCGGTGTGCTGGCTCGATTCCTCGGTTGCATATCAAGTTGAACCACGTAGAGTTGGCAGGGTTTGCGGCCCATCGGGTGGCGAGATCGAGCGAGGGCTTCGCAGAAACGTTGCGATGCATCAGGGCTAAGGGGCGTCTTCCATGCTGGACTCGATGGCGGACAGGACGAGCGAGCGGGGAACGTCGGACACGAGTTCCACGTGCCCCAGCCGCGTGGGAAGGATGAACCGCAACTGACCATGGGCGACCTTCTTGTCATGCTGCATCGCCTCCCACATGGCTGTGGGATCGATGTCGCGAATCGAGGTCGGCAGCCCCAACGCGCGGAGCAAGCTACGTTGGCGGTCGACCAGGCTCTGGTCGATGCGTCCCAGTTTGCAGGCCAGCGTGGCGGCTATGTGCATGCCGATAGCTACCGCTTCACCGTGCAAGAATTGCCCGTAACCGGTCAGTGTTTCAATGGCGTGCGCGAAAGTGTGACCGTAGTTGAGGATGGCCCGACGTCCGGTCGTCTCGCGTTCATCTTCGCCCACCACCGCCGCTTTGGCTTGGCACGATCGTTGGATGATTGCGGTCAGGATGTCGGATTGCTGTTCCAAGATCTCTGGGACGTTGGATTCCAACAATTCGAAGAAATCGGGCCACAGGATCATTCCATACTTGACCACTTCGGCCAGTCCGGAAACATATTCCCGCCTGGGAAGAGTTTGCAAGGTCTGGATATCGATCAACACCAGTCGCGGTTGCCAGAATGCACCCACGATGTTTTTGGCGCCAGGCAGATTGATACCGGTCTTGCCTCCCACACTTGAATCGACCTGGCTGAG
Source organism: Planctomycetota bacterium (assembly GCA_003695565.1). Lineage (GTDB taxonomy): Bacteria > Planctomycetota > Planctomycetia > Pirellulales > Pirellulaceae > Aureliella. Next base: position 16,315 of record RFIQ01000476.1, read on the forward strand.
CAACGTCGTGGGGACCTGGACCAATTGCAATCCGCGCGCGAAGGTGGCGGCAGCGAATCCAGCCAGGTCGCCAACCACACCACCCCCGACGGCGATGACGATGCTGCCGCGATCCACTTTGCCGGTCAGCATGCGTTGCCACAACCGTTCAGCCTGTTGCACGCACTTGCTCGATTCCCCTGCGGGCACATCGATGGACAGGGTGGTCCACCCGCGATTCTCCAGCAGAGAGCCAACTGTGTTGGCGACTTCCGCTACATTGGCATCGAAAATGACCGCCGCGTGGCGGGACTGGCCACATTGTTGCTCGATCAGGGAATCGGCCTGCTGCAAGGTTCCTCGCCCGATCACAATCGGGTACCAGCGCTCGCCGAGTTCGACGCGGATGGTTGCGTAATTCGTAGTCATGATTCCTGTCACCATGATTGGATCGGCGGTCACCGCCGCGTAGATCTCCCCAGCATACCGGCCCTCCACGTGGGCATCGCCGCATGGGCATCGCCGCATGGGGCCTGAATCGGCTCTTGAGCATACTCCGCCAACCGTGGACGTTAAGCCCCCCGCGGCCAGCGATTCGGTTACACTGGGAGGAACTGATTCGACACCGCTCCGGGGAGTTGCCAGCGGCTGCCCAGGAGGTCAACCAGGCGTGACCGGGGGGACTGCCGAGGACCAACTCTGTGGATGCTTGGCGGAAAAACTGCATCGGCGGACCGGGGAAATGAAATTCGGCCAGTGGCTTGAAGGTAAAGGAGATTTGCAATCATGATCAAGAAAATGTGTCTGGCGATCGTGGCCTGCGTGATGTGGAGCGCGGCCCTGGGAGCCGATGACCAGAGCCGACCAAACATTTTGTTTATCTTCACCGATGATCATTGCCAACAAGCGCTGAGCGCGTACGACCCGACCCGCATCACGACCCCCAACATGGACCGCATCGCCCGAGAAGGGATGAAGTTCACGCGGTGTTACGTCACCAACTCGATTTGCGGACCGAGTCGCGCCGTGATCCAGACCGGCAAGTACAGCCACTTAAATGGCTTCTTGCGCAATGGCAACGTATTCAACGGGGACCAGCAAACGTTCCCAAAGCTGCTACGGGCCGCGGGATATCAGACGGCGATCATCGGCAAGTGGCACTTGGGTTCGACCCCACAGGGCTACGATTACTACGATGTACTCAAAGGCCAAGGCCCCTACTACAATCCGCCGATGATCACAGCCGGGCCCGATGGCGAACCGGTGACGCGCCCGCACACGGGTTACACGACAGATATCATCACCGATAAGGCTCTGGACTGGTTAAAGACTGGTCGGGACCAGGAGCGGCCGTTCATGCTGATGTGTCAGCACAAAGCGCCTCATCGCAACTGGATGCCTGGTCCGAAATACTTGAACTGGTTGGATGACGTCGAGATTCCCGAACCGGCAACGCTGCGGGACGATTACTCGGGACGCACCCGGGCTGCGCGCGAACAACAGATGACCATCCGTTATCACCTCAACGATCGGGATCTCAAACTGAGCGGGCACGGCAATATGAATGCCGACCAAATCAAGTTATTCGATGCGGCTTATGGCCCCAAGAACGAAGCGTTTCTGCAAGCCCGCGCCAACATGACTGAAGAAGAGATTTTTCGGTGGAAGTACCAGCGTTACGTGAAGGATTACTTGCGGTGCGTCAAGAGCGTCGACGACGGCATCGGCGCTCTGTTGGATTACCTGGACGAGTCGGGATTGGCCGACAACACGGTCGTCATCTACTCCTCGGACCAGGGATGGTATCTGGGAGAGCATGGGTGGTTCGACAAGCGTTGGATGTACGAGGAGTCGCTCAAGACGCCTTTATTGGTTCGCTGGCCGGGGCACATCCATCCCGGCACGACGCATGACGCCATCGTCTCCAACGTCGATTTTGCCGAAACGTTTCTGGAGCTGGCCGGCGTCCCTGTTCCCGGCGATATGCAAGGCCGCAGCCTGGTACCGCTGCTCGGTGGTGACACGCCGCCCGACTGGCGCAAGACGTTCTATTACCACTACTACGAAAACCCGGGTGCCCACAACGTGGCCCGGCATTACGGGGTCACGGACGGACGGTACAAGCTGATCCGCTTCTATGCGTTACAAGGTCAGCCATTGGACGACTGGGAGTTGTACGACCTGCAGCGGGATCCCAACGAATTGAGAAGCGTATATGGTCAACCGGAATATGCCGCAGTGCAGCAGCGGATGATGCAGGAACTGGAGCGTTTGCGAACGGAATTGCAAGTACCCGAGGACACGGATTTGGGCAGACCTCGGCGCAGCGGTTCGCGCCGGTAAATTACTGCTGTTCGGTTCGTCACGCACGGGGCGGCGATCGCGCGACGCGCGGCCCGTCGGCTGCACGCCATCAGTCCGCAACCGATGCTGTCCACTTTCACCGATCGGGTTTTGGATCGACCATGTGTTAATCTTCGGGAAGGGAGCGGGTGAAACACGTGACCGGAATCGAGAGCGTAAATCTTCCGCGACGCAAGTGGGCGGTGGCAGCCCCGGCAGTTGCGTGCCTGGCATGGTCTGGGCCCGCGCGCGGGGGCGACCAAGGCGCGACCATGGGCGATGTGGTTTCTGGCAGCGGCGAACGGGACCAGACCGAGGAACTCCAAGCGGCGGTTGATCGTTCAGGGCCCGGCGGAGTGATCTTGCAAGGGACAATCCGCCTGTCTCGGCCGGTGGTGATCCGCTTGGATCAAACCGGTTTTCGCTCGATCGGCGGAGATGGAACGGCGCGCGTGTTGATGGAGGGAGCAGGTCCTGCCTTCCGCTTTCTCGGAACGCACCAGGGAACCGCGGACCCGGCAACGGTCCTTCCCGAAGTCTGGGACCGACAACGGATGCCCATCGTTGAAGGAATCGGTATCGAAGGGCGCCACCCTCAGGCTGGCGGAATCGAAGCCGATGGCACCTTCGGCTTGATTCTGTCCCGGTTACACGTGCGGCAATGCAACCATGCGGTCCACCTCCGCGGCCGCAACCGCAACGTGATCCTGTCCGCATGCCACCTTTACCACAATCGGGGCGTGGGGGTTTTCTACGACGACGTCGATTTGCATCAGTCGAATATTGGCGACTGCCACATCTCCTACAATGCTGGTGGTGGCATCGTTTCGCGAGGCGGCAATGTCCGCAACATCCACATCGGCAATTGCGACATCGAGGGCAATCATCCGGCGGTGGATGCCGATCCAGCTTTAGCGACCGCCAACATTTGGATCGATTGCCGCGACTCCGAGTATGGTACCGCCGAGGTGGCGATCACAGGATGCACGATCCAGCATACGGCCCGCAGCCCAAATTCGGCGAACATTCGAATCCAAGGGGGCTCGCGCGAGGAGCTGGAAGGCCACGTGACCATCAGCGGGAACGTCTTGTCCGATGTCCAGGTCAACCTCCACTTGGATTCCGTCCGCGGGGCTACCATCAGCGGTAACACCCTGTGGATGGGTTTCGCACACAATTGTTTGCTAGAGAAGTGCCGCGAGATCGTCCTGGCGGGCAACAACATGAATCGCAACCCACGGTATCGGCATTCGCGCGCCGAAACCGCTTTGCATTCGGTGGTACTGCGGGAGTGCCAAGATATTACCATCCAGGGGCTGATCCTCCGCGGCGCCCGTGATCCGCAGGGAGCATGCCGCATCGAGCGGTGCCGACGCATCATCGTTTCCGGCAGTCACATCACCGACTGCACCAGCCCACATCTGCGTGTGGAAAACTCTACCGACGTCGTCATCGGCGATTCGATTTTGGGGGCGTCCGATTCCGATTCGCCACATGCGATTGCTTTGCAATTGACCGGCAACGGGGGCGTGCAACATGCCAACTGTATCTTCCGCGGTGCGCTGCGCGAGCAGTAGCTAACCGCTCGGAAGACGGGGAACATCGGTTCCGTGGCGTCGGTCCTCATTCAGTCGCGGCCCCTGTCCGATGACTTCTTCGTCGATGGCCGATGCCGCTTCAGTCCTCATCAGCATTCTGCCGACAAGTAGATTGGATCGCCGCTGTCGCCCACCGCTAGCAATACGGCTGGCCGTCTTGGTAGC
>RFIQ01000477.1 GCA_003695565.1 Planctomycetota bacterium
GCACTCGACCTGACCGGCCTGCCGCCCTCGCCTGGAGACTTGGAGCGTTTGCGGCGAGATCCATCGGATGCGCAATTCGATCGTCTGGTGGACCGTCTGCTGGCATCACCGGCGTTCGGCGAACGGATGGCCGCATACTGGCTGGATCTCGTGCGCTACGCGGACACGGTCGGATACCACGGCGACCAGGACCACAATGCCACGCCGTACCGCGATTATGTCATCGACGCGCTGAACGACAACAAACCCTTTGATGCCTTCACTGTGGAACAACTGGCCGGTGACCTGCTGCCCAACCCTACTCACGAGCAAAAGATTGCTACCGCGTACAACCGTTTACTGCAAACCTCGCACGAAGGCGGAGTCCAGGCCAAGGAGTACCTGACCATTTACGCTGCCGATCGCGTGCGTAACGTGTCCGCGGTTTGGATGGGCGCAACAGTGGGGTGCGCCCAATGCCACGATCACAAGTACGATCCGTACACAGCCAAAGACTTCTATGCACTGGCTGCCTTCTTCGCCGATATCGATGAAGCTCAGCATTTCAAGGTGGGAACGAACTCCCTCCCCACCAAACGCCCACCGGAAATGGCAGCACTATCGCGGGTGGCGCGGTTGCAATTGGATACGCTTGAGCAGGAACGCCTTCGTGCCGTCGCGGAAGGCCCGCCGTCGAAGGTGCAAGCGTTGGACCAGGCCATCGAACAGCTGAGGAACCAATCGGCTCGTCTGGTCATGGTCACCCAATCGATCCCAGCCCGTGAAATCCGGTTGTTGCCGCGGGGCAACTGGCTGGATGACTCTGGACCGATCATGCAACCGCAAGTCCCCGAGTTCCTGGGCCACCTCGAAACGGAGGGACGACCAACGCGGCTGGACCTGGCGCGCTGGTTGGTCGATCCCCATCAGGGCGCCGGGCTGCTGACCGCACGCGTCATGGTCAATCGCCTGTGGTACTTGCTGTTCGGGCAAGGTCTGTCTCGCTCGGTGGATGATTTCGGTGGCCAGGGGGAGGCTCCCTCCCACCCCGAGTTGCTCGACCGGCTGGCGTTGGAGTTTGTTACCAGCGGGTGGGACGTGAAGCACATGCTGCGGTTGATTACCTCCACACGTACCTACCGCCAGGCATCGCTGCCCACCGCATGGCAACGCGCGGAGGATCCAGCCAATCGATGGTTGAGCCGCCAGAATCGTTTTCGCCTGCCCGCCGAAACGGTACGAGATTCCGTCCTAAGCGTATCTGGGTTGTTGGTCCGAGAAGTGGGCGGCGCGAGCATCAAACCGTACCAACCAGCAGGGTACTACCGTCACCTGAATTTCCCTCCCCGAAAATACGTCCCCAGTCGAGATGCGAACCAGTGGCGTCGCGGAGTCTATATCCACTGGCAACGTCAATTCCTACATCCCATGCTCCGCGCTTTCGACGCACCGTCCCGCGAGGAGTGCACAGCGATGCGCGCGGTATCCAATACGCCGCTCGCCGCCTTGGTGGGGCTGAACGACCCAACCTTTGTCGAAGCCGCGCGAGCGCTGGCCCTGCAGTGCATCGAACAGGGCGATGCGGCAACGGGTGACGACCGAGCGTGTCTGACCGCCATGTTCGAACATTGTACGGGGCGCGTCCCGACAGCCGACCAGTTACAACGGTTGGAGCATCTACTCGGCGCGGCACGTGCCGAGTTCTCCCACTCGCCTGAGCAAGCCCTGCGCAGCCTCGAAGTGGGACTGTTCCACCGCCCGTCGTCGCACTCGCCAGTCGAACAAGCCGCCTGGGCGACCGTCGCCCGCGCGCTGCTGAACCTGTCCGATCTGATGATGCGCAATTGATCGCTCGATCCCCGCCAGTTGCCGCCGGCCGGCCTCCGCATCGCAACCGGTGGTCCGAACGTCTCACGCTGGGCAACAATACACCCTACCCGACAGGCCCTGCATTCTGTCCATCGATGGGTTGCGCCGAATCGCCCCCCTTGTCCGGAGACCGCGATCCCCCATGAAAGGCGAGCACTGGCGTAGCCGCCTCGACAGCCGTTTCATACTTGCCACCGATCCTAAAGGGGTGGCACAGTCCCAACGAGCAGCTAGACTAAAGACTAAAGCAGCTCGCAGAGTAGCCCGCCAGTCCCTGGCGGAGTGCCAGAGTAACCCGCCAGTCCCTGGCGGCTGGCAAAGTCCCTACGAGCAGCTAAACTAATCAACATCGACAAAGCGATGCGCCCCGTTCGTCTAGTGGCCCAGGACGCCGGGTTCTCAGTCCGGTAACAGGGGTTCGACTCCCCTACGGGGTACTTGCGCAGCTATCTGAAAAAGGCTGAGGCCATCCTCAGCCTTATTTTTTTGGGTTTTCGCGATTCGTGCGGGTTGCTGATGCGGCCAGTAGTGTCACGGACAAGGGGACCAGATTCGATAGCTCGCTGCCAATGCTCATCGGTCACCTGCAAGTAGTGGCGATTGGCCACGGCCGTGGTGTGACCCAGCCAAGCATCGATGACGTGAGACGGGTAGATTTCCTCTAACTCGGTCCGGCGCGTCGCTCGCAGGTTCTGAAACGGCATGGACCACGGCTCCAGCGCCCAGATCGCCATCCCCCACAGCAACAAGTCGAAAACCCGTAGCCCGACTCTCCGATTCGGGTAATCTGCAGGCTCGACTAGGAGAGCGAGGCTACCCAGGGGGCCACACGGCGCAAACGGCCCGAAGGTGCCAGCTATACCAAGTTGCATTCTGGCATGGACGGCGTGCTTCTAAGCGGCGGAGCTGCGGCAGCATGTAGCCGTGGGTGATCAACCCACGGTTGCCGAACGCAAAACGAAAGGAAGCCGTGGAACGGCGACAGCAAGCTGCCCGACTCGGCGAGTCAGGCTACGAAGGGGGCGGTGGCGGATCTTCCGCCACCGCTGATGCAGCTTCCACCACTCGGAACGGAAATCCAAGCCATCCTCTGTCCGAGCAGCCACGATTCCAGGCCTTGCTTTGCCTCAAGCAGCCGCGAATTCCAGCCCCGCTCTGTTTCAGTAGCCAGGACTCCAAGCTATGCACTTTCCAGCAACCAACAGGAATTTGCCCCGACCCGACTGAGATGCCTGTGCAATTACTTATCTACATGGCCAACAATGATGCTGATTCCATGCACATGCGCGGCCAGTGTCCGCAAGAACCAATTGTCCATGGGGCGGGTCAGTCTTGGATTTGCCGAGCGTCGCGCGTTGCGCGGCACACAATGTGCAACAGATCGGCTGTTTCGAATTTTCTGGTAATGATGCATGGGGATCGCCGTCGAACACGGCCGTCAACGGCGCGATGGAGGAGATCTTGTACCCATGGTGGATTGCAGTACGAGCGCGGATTAAGGAAAGCGAGGCACAGAATGACCCCTGAAGATTCCCCCAGCCCGACCCGAACGCCACGGAGTTACCGTGATCGACGTTTCCTGGAGCGGCAGAGTGATGAACGGAGAGGATGGAGGCGCGACGAAACGGTCGGTCACCGGAGAACTGGCTTCACCTTGGTCGAGTTACTGGTGGTGATCGCAATCATCGGAATACTGGTTGGTCTATTGTTGCCAGCGGTGCAAGCGGCGCGGGAGGCGGCACGCCGCATGAGCTGCCAGAACAATTTGAAACAACTGGGACTGGCATGCCACAATTACGCCAGCGCCTACAAGCGGTTGCCACCATCGGCGGTCATCGACTTTCGGCAATCGGGTTCCTCCAACAACGGCTCTTGGGGTGTGCACGGGCGAATTCTGCCGTTTCTGGAACAATCCAACCTCTACAACCAGGTCGATTTGACGATCGGGTGGGATTTCCAGCCGGCGATCGATGGATTGCGGATCGCCACGTACCAGTGTCCCAGCGATCCGAAGGCGGGTATCGTCCGCGATCCGGGGCAAGGAAGACCTCATCTGTGGCCGACCAATTATGGCTTCAACATGGGAACCTGGTTCGTCTTTGATCCGCGAACGCGACGGGGCGGTGCCGGTGTCTTCTATCCCAACTCGTTCTTGCGGTTTGCCGATGTGATCGACGGCACGAGCAACACGCTGCTGGCAGCCGAGGTTCGGGCGTGGACGCCGTATTGGCGCAACGGCGGGCCCCCCACGACCTCGATTCCAAATTCGATCGCGGAGGCGGCTGCCATCGTCGCCTCGGGGGTTCAATTCAAGTCCACTGGACATACCGAGTGGCCGGACGGACGCGTGCATCACACGGGATTCACGACCACGCTGGCACCGAACACCGACCTGGTGCAAGTCCACGCTGGTACGACTCACCATTTTGTCGACTACAATTCATGGCAAGAAGGAAAAAACGGCGCGAACGGCAATCCGTCTTACGCCATGATTACGTCGCGGAGCTATCACACGGGCGTCGTCCAGGTTAGCCTGGTAGACGGATCGGTGCGTTCGATTACCGAGAACATTGATTTGAAGATCTGGCGCTCCATCTCGACGCGAGCCGGTGGTGAGGTAGCGCAATTGCCCGACTGAGGTCGTCGATTTCATGGCTGGTACCTGGCACCTGCACCGATTGAGGTACAAAATGCTGGTGCCGCTGGTGATTGCATCGGTTTTGGCGAGCGGGATGGTGGCTCTGCTAGCGGTTTGGCTGGGCCAGCGGTGGGCGCAGCGGGACGTGGAGCAACGGTTCGCCGGGGTGCGCCAGGCCCTGGTCGGCAGCCGTTACGCGTTGACGCCACCGATCCTGGAAACGTTGGCACAACTGACCGACGCCCACCTCGTGCTGCTGGATCCGGCCCAACCGGATCCGCGAACGACGTTGCCCCCAGGCGAACTGAAGTCCTTGGTGGAGTGGTTGGAGCACGGCCGCGGCGATCGCATCGATGCGAGGCCTGGTCCCGGGGACCAATCGGGGACAACGGAAACCACGCCTCCCGCGGTGATCGAAGGGCGGGAGGTGGCGGTGGGCCAGCGAACGTATGTGGCGTACGGGTTTTCGCGGTCTTCACCTGCCGGTGTGCAGCAGCAGATGCTGGTCCTTTTCGACCGTCAACAGATTTGGGAATCCGGATTGCGGGCTGCGTTGCTGCCGTTGCTGTCGGGCCTTGCCTCGGTCGGCCTGCTGGCTGTCGTCATGCATTTCGTCACGGCTCGGCTGGCTAGTCGGTTGACTCGGTTGCAGACGCATGTCAACCAGATTGCCGATGGCAACCTAGAGATCGCGTTGCAGGATCGATCGCCCGACGAGATTGGCCAACTGGTACTGGCCGTCAACCGTATGGTCTTGCAATTGCGACAGTTGTGGGAGCGGATCGAACGCCAGGCCGAGGAGCACCTGTTGCACCAAATCGCCGGAGGGATGGCCCACCAACTGCGGAACACGCTCACCGGTGCCCGGTTGGCGCTGGAGCTTGCCCAACAGGACGATTCCGTTCCCCCCGTCGCAGCATTGGAAACGGGCCTGCGGCAAATCGAAATTGCTGAGGAGTACGTCAACCGGTTGATGCGTGTTGCTGCCAAGGCTCCTGGCCGGGCCCAACCGGTGGCTCTAGGCAAGTGCATGGGCGACTTGCAATCCGCTATCCGTCCTCTTGCGCAACACCTGGGAGCCACCGTGGCATGGCAGACGACGGAAGAGATCGCCGGGTGGACTGTGCGAGACGGCCCCGGCGTGTATGCGGCCGTCTATAATCTGGTCATCAACGCGCTGCAATCCGGCCAGCAGGTACGGGTGCTCGCGGAGGCCACTGGATCGGACAAGGTACGGATTGTGGTGCAGGACGATGGTCCGGGCGTGGATCCGGCAGTTGCCCAGAGGTTGTTCGATCCCTTCGTAACAACGAAACCGGAGGGCATGGGATTGGGTCTGCCTTTGGTGCAGCGGATTGCTCAGGAGCTCGATGGCCAGGCCGGGTGGTGGCACCAAGCGCCGTGGACATTTTTTTACATCGAGTTCTCTGCTGCTGCGGCTCAAATCGATTCACCGGTAGGAACGCAACCTTGAGTACCCTAACACGCGATAGCTCGCCCATGACGGAAGATCGACCCGGGGCCAAACGAGCGTTGGTGGTCGATGACGAGCCGTCGATATGCTGGGCCTTGGAGAAGCTGCTGGCAAATGAGGGCCTGGCCGTCGACACGGCATCCAGTGCGGAGCAGGCTTTGGACCGATGCCGCCGCGGCCAGTACGACTTGATCCTGCTGGACGTACGTCTGCCTGGCCGTAGCGGTTTGGATGCACTGCCGGACCTGCAGCAGTGCAACACCGGCGGGCAGGTCGTGGTGATGACGGCCTTTGGCGATCTGTCGACCGCGGTTGACGCAGTGCGTCAGGGAGCCGCCGAGTACCTGACCAAACCGTTTCGGCTGGACGATGTTCGCCGCACCGTCCGGACGGTATTACAGGCTTCGCCTGCGACCGAGCCTGCGGTTGCCGATCCGGCCACCGCAACCGATACCGACGTGGGCCTGGTTGGCACGTCTGCGGCCATGCAGCAAACGTATCGTCAAATCGCCCTGGTGGCCGATAGCCCCCTGCCTGTATTGATCACCGGAGAGACGGGAACGGGGAAAGAGTTGGTGGCGGAGGCGATTCATCGTCACAGCAGCCGCCGCAAAGCTCCCTACTTCGCAATCGCTCCGGTCGCTCTCAGCCCCGAGCTGGTGGAGAGCCACCTGTTTGGCCATGTGCGGGGTGCCTTTACGGGAGCGACCGAGGACCGTGCCGGGTTGTTTGCGCAGGCGGACGGCGGGACGATCCTGCTGGATGAAATCGGTGATTTGTCGATGAACGTCCAGGTGAAACTGCTGCGGGTTCTAGAGAAACGCGAGTTCCATCGCGTGGGAGATTTCCAGCCGCTGCGTTGCGACGTGCGCATCATCTCAGCAACCAACGCGGAAATGAGCCAACGCGTGGGCAACGGTTCGTTTCGCGAAGACTTGTTCTTCCGACTCAACGGCATGCATATCCACCTGTCTCCGCTGCGCGATCGACCGGAAGACATCCCCGCGCTGTGCCGTCATTTTCTTCGCCGCATTCGCTATCCGGAGTGGGACAACCTGAGCGACGCGCTGATTGCTGCCTTGCAAGCACGTCCCTGGCTGGGCAACGTTCGTGAATTGAAACACGCCGTGGAGCATGCGGCAGTCGTGGGCAGGGGACGGCCCTTGCATATCGACGATTTTCCGCCTCCGCAACTGCTGGATGATCGCCCGGGAGGCGAACAAGAGATCGGCCGAGCCCTGGCGAAACTCGTTCGCAAATGGTTGCGGCAGCAAATTGCCGCGAACCAGACCGCAGGGCTGCAGGCCAGCCTTTCACAAACGGTTGAACGCGAGTTGATCCGGGAAGCATTGAGCATCACCCGCGGCAACCGGTTGCATGCGGCTCAACTTCTGGGCATACACCGAGGGACCTTGCGGGAGAAGATCAGAGCCTACGGCATCGATGGCAACGATGCCGATGCCCACTCTGAATAGGCCGTTCTTGCAACGCCACAGACCGCTTGCCATCTTTCGTACGTCAACAGCGAACCCGATCACCTGGCCGGAACCAGGGTGTCCATGAATCCGATCATCATCTCTTCCCAGCTTTGGTCGCCCCAATGGACGGTCTGCGTCGGATCGGGATTGACCAGGTTGCGTTCCGAATTATCGAACACAGCGGTGCAGCGGATGCGCGTACCACTTGGCAGCAATTTCGGATCGGCCAGCACATACTTCAGTTGCCAATTGAAATCATATCGCGGCACATCGAGCAGGATCTCGCTGCGACCGTCGGGATAGAACGCTTCGTAACGGAAAGACTTGCCGCGCAAGTGCATGTGCGGAGTCATGCTCAGCAGCAGTGCATCCTCCCGGAGACGATAATCGGCGGTGACCTGATGGTCGGCCGCACCGGGCGGGATGGCAAATCGCGTATTGATGGCAATTTGCCCCTCGAGCAACGATTTTACGTTGGACTTGTCGGTGAATCGCACGCCGATGTAACTGCGATCCCGCTGCGGACGCCCGTTGGGAGTGTAATGCATTTCGAACAGAAGCTTGGAACCGGCAGGAACGTGTAACGCGACGTCTTCACCATAGTGAACGGGAGGGGTACCGGGAGCGTAGCCCACCAGTACGGCGCGCAAATCGGTCCGCCGCGCACCTGGCGGAATGATGTAGGCCAGGATGTGGTGAACGACCTCACGATTGTCCGGTCTCGCTTCCGCCGCCACGATGTACTTGTCTTCCTCCCACCCTGGATCGACCAGGAATCGTTGGTAATCCACCACGCCCTCGGCCGGGACGTCGAACGGTTGGTCGTCCATATACAGGACCTGGTCGGGCTTGCCGATCTGCCAACCGGCGACGAACTCTGGCAGGGGGGGAAAGTCCTGGGGATCGCCCTGCGGGGCCCCCGACTCGGCCCACCGACGCAGCACAGCGATTTCCTCGGCGGACAGACGCGGGTCGTTGCGAAAGTGCCCATACTGCGGATTGGCATTCCACGGTGGCATGCGATTCTGCTCGACGACCTCCAAGATCGTTTCCTCCCATCCGGTTGCGTCATCAAACGTCAATAACGGGAAGGGGCCGATTTCGCCAGGGCGATGGCATTGGGCACAGTGCTGATGCAGGATCGGAGCAATGTCGCGGTTGAAGGTGATCCCTGCATCGCCGGCTGCCTGCCTGGATCGACCGATGATACAGCCCACGGCTCGAGTCTCCGGGACCGCCACTTCGCGCCCGGCCAGCAGGTCCTCGATCGCGGAACGCAGGTCGCTGCGTTGCGGATCGTAGCGTGCGAATCCTACCCCGTACTGATCGTCGATCCGGCCGTGATAACGCACCTGACGATCTTCATCCAAGACAAATACCTCGGGGGTTCGCGTGGCTCCTAAAGCGTCGGCCAAACGGTGTCCGACGTCCTTCAACAAGGGGAAGTCGAGTTGGTGTTTGGTTTTGTACGCAGTGATTTCCGTCAAACTGTCTTGGTGATTGGAGTCGACGCCAACGATCGCCACTCCGCGATCCGCATAGGCGTGGTGGATTTCATTCAGGCGTGGACCGTACAGGCGGGCCAGGGGACACTCCACTCCCAGGAATGCCACGACAACGAGGGGGGTCGACGCAACTGCGTGCACCGAGGTGGGATTGCCGTAATGGTCCAGCAACTGCTGCGATTCGAACACTTGGCCCAAGTCCCCTCGATCCGCAGCCCACAATCCCGGTGGCGCGACGACCAGCAGTGCTGCCAAAATACCACACGCTAACGCCCTCGATTTCATTTCCACCTGCCTCTGCATGGATAAACTGGTTGCTGATTCGTTGGATCGGGACCAGGATTCCCGCCGGAGGACTGAGTCGCCAACGTGCCGTGAACGCGTGCTACCACCGTGGTTCGATCGACGATCGGGCCTGGTCTGCCCCGCCCGGCACGTTTCCAACGCACCGGGAGTCGCAACGGTCCATCGTCGCCGATTTTTAGCGTACAATCAATGCGGATCCGATCGGGATTTGGTATCGTTTTGTAGACTTTTCCCTGTCCCGAGCGGGGATCTCCTTGTCGCCCAGTCTTCCGCCCACTCGGTGTTTACATTGTCCTAGACTCCTCCTCACTGCGACTTTTTCTGAGCCATGCATCTAAAACTCGACGAACAGGAAAACGGTATTTTCAAGATTTCAGTCCACGGGCGGGTCTCTCAGACGGCCGTCGAGGACTGCGCAACCCAACTGCCGCAATTGATCGGCCCCGACAATTTGGGCTCCAAGATTCTGCTTTCGCTCCACGGTGCGGAACAGATCGACTCCAGCGGCATTGGGTGGCTGTTGTCGATGGACAAACAAGTTCGACAAGCCGGGGGTGAGCTGATCATCCATTCGGTGCCCCTCGAGATCCAGCACGTTTTCAATTTGATGAAATTGGGCAAGGTCCTGAAGATCGCCAAAGATGCCCGCGCAGCAACACAGATGATTCAAACGGGAGAGACGCATGGCTGAGGCAGCTTCCGCAATTCCAGAAGACCTGGCCAAGATCAATGAACTCGATGCGCGTGGAGCAGTGGATGTCATCTTGCGGCATGCTGTCCAGCGAAGGGCCAGCGATGTATTCATTCAGCCCAACACAAACCATTACAACGTTTCCATTCGAGAATTGGGGCGGATCCGCAGGCTGGTGGTCGTTTCTACGCCCTTAGGCTTGCAAATCATCAACCATATCAAATCCCTGTCGGGGATGGATCTGGCGGAGAAACGCATTCCCTTGGACGGTCACTGGGGGCGCGAGGTACAGGGCAAACGGTTCGAGTTTCGTGTCAACACCATCGGGACGCATTACGGGGAAGATCTCGTCATGCGTTTGATTCCCACTGGGGATGATCGGCTCCGACTACCCGATTTAGGTCTGGAGGGTCGTCAACTGTCCGACGTCAAGTCGATGCTGAACGTGGGGGCCGGGTTGCTGCTGGTGTGCGGCCCCGTTGGTTCCGGTAAATCGACCACGTTGTACGCCTGCTTGGATCACCTGAACACCGGGGAGCGGATGATCAACACGTTGGAAGACCCGATTGAACAGGTGTTACCGGGGATCCGCCAAAGCGCCATACAGAACAAAATCGGCGTCGGTTTTCAAGAACTGTTGCGCGGTGTGCTGCGGCAAAGCCCCGACGTGATAATGATCGGAGAAATCCGCGACGAAGAGACGGCGGACACCGCCGTACGAGCCGCCAACAGCGGACACCTGGTCCTATCGACGCTGCACTCGCCGCTGGCTGCTGGGGCGATCCAGTCCATGTTGGCGTTTGGCATCAACCCCTATTTCTTCGCCAATTGTCTGGTAGGCATCGTGGCCCAGCGTCTGGTCCGCCAACTGAGTCCCGAGTCGCGAATCGCCTACGACGTGAGCCATGCGCCCGAGATGTTCGATGAAGTGCGCGATCATTTGCAGCCCGGCCAGGGCAAGGTGATCTATGGGCCGGACGAAGGCGATCCGAATTCGGTTGGCGGTTATATCGGGCGAACGGGTTTGTTCGAAGTGATGCCGGCGGGCAAGAGCATCAAAGACCTGATCTCCCGCGGTGCGGAAGTGGGAGAGATCCACCGCGCAGCAATCGAACGCGGCATGCTGGACTTCCGACGCGCGGCATTGTTGAAGCTGGCTCAGGGCGTCATCAGTGTGGAGGAAATGAGCCGCGTGATTCCGGTGGCCGAATGGGACGATCAGGAAGCCGTGTAATCCCGCCACACCGATTCGCGTCGCAAGCATCCGATGGGCGGGAACCATCCGGCGCGTGCTCTAGTACGCCCCCGGGTGGTTGACGATCATGGCGTCGGGATGGGGAAATCCCAACCGTTTGTCCACCACATTCCACACTGGCAATCCATCCAGGAAACGGCGGACGTTGACGGCGGCAAAGCGTGTCGTGTCGTCGACACGATGCCGCGACTGGGCGCCCACGTGAGGCGTGATCAATACGTTCGGCATCGTCCACAAGGGGCTGTCCTCTGGCAGCGGTTCGGTATACGTCACATCCAATCCCGCCCCTCGCAAGTGCTCAGCTTGCAATGCCTCAATCAACGCCGGTTCGTCCACCACCTGGCCACGGGCCACGTTGATCAGGTAGGCGCCGGCAGGCAATCGCTCAAGAACGCTGCGGTCGATCAGCCGATGGGTTTGTGCGTTGAGCGGCAGAGCCAACACGAGAATCTCGCTCCAGGCAGCCAATTCGTGCAAGCGGTCGGCGGGAAGCAATTGTTCGACGACATCCGGCTTGCGCACTGGATAGTAATCCGTGGCGCGGATGGTAACGTCGAAAGCCGATAGGACTTCGGCCAGCCGCCGGCCGTTGCCCCCCAAGCCAACGATGCCCACCCGTTTGCCGTGCAAATCATCGGTCGGCTGGCGGACGAACTCCCGACGCAGGCTTTGCCGGAAGAAAGTCGGCAACCCTCGCAGCAGCCCCAGCGTCAAAGCCAGCGCTTGTTCGGCAACCTGGTTGGCGAACAACCCCGAAGCGCTGCACACGGTGATTTCCGATTCGATCACCGATGGGGTCAAGCAATGATCCAGGCCGGCGGCCGAAGACTGGATCAGACGCAAACGGCCTTGGCGCACCACGGCATCCCAATCGACGGGAACCTTGGCATGACCGATGAAAATATCGGCGTCCATCAACCGCTGGGCCACCTGCGACTGCCCGGCATCGATGATCGTCGCCTCGGGAAGAGCTTGCTGCAGCGCTTCGATGTGCCGCGACTCGACAGGATAGCAAAGAACCACATTCAGATCGCGCAACGGTGTCTCCTTGGTACGGTGATTTCGCGTTGAAGCAGGCAGTCGCGTCTAGGAACCGCGAAAGAGGCGACGGAGTTGCTCGGCCAGTTCCGGCCAGCGTTGAGCGGGAGGATGGAAGTCGACGTGCATCCAACGGACCTCCTGTTCGCCCTGCGCGCGCGATCTCTGGGGATGCCCGGGTCGTGCGGGAATCTGTCCGCTGGGGCCGAGTGCCAACCGGCCTTCGATGTCCTCCGAAACGAGAAAATTGGCCAGCGCAGCGGCGGCTCGAGGATGGGGGCAACCGCGGATAACGCAAACCGTATTGGGGATGCGAAGGGCGCCCAATCCTTCAGGGTCTTGGTCTGGAAAGACGATTTCCACGGGCAAGCCAGCATCGCGCTCGATCAACCCATCGTCGGTATCGGTCAACCCCCAGGCGACTTGTCCCGAGGAGACGGCGAGGGCTACCTGTTTGTTGCCGCTCAAGACCACCGCATTGGCTCGAATGGCGGCAAACAACTCAGCGGCCTTTTCCGGCCCCAGCACGTGGTCGAGCACCGCGAAATGCGTTGCGGTCGTGCCAGCCAACGGTTCGGCCACGGCGCATCTGCCTTTCCACTTGGGGTCGGCCAACTCCAAGACGCTCCGCGGGTATGCGCCTGGATCGGTCAACACCTCTCGATTGACCAGCAGAATGCGCGCTCGCATGGCGAATCCCACCCACGATCCGTCTGCCGCCCGTAGATCGGCCGGCCAATCGGAGGGGATATCCCAGCCGATCGGCTGCAACAGGCCCTGGCGTTCCAGCCGAAGGGTATGCATGATCTCGTTGTTCCAAAAGACGTCGCAGCGGGGGCGGTCCCGTTCGGCTTCGATGCGTGCCACCAGCCCTACCGTCTTGGTGCTTTCGACGTCGAATACCGGTACGACTTCCGTGCCAGGATGGCGGCGTTGAAACGCGCCAAAGATGGGACTGGCGTACTCGCGGTCCGCTGCCGAATACACGACCACGGCATCTTCCGGTTGGGGAACACACCCCAGGCAGCCTGCCACCAATATTGCCAGGGCGAGTTGCCGCAGTGTCCCAGTCGGTCCCGATGCCCGAGATCGCCGCGACGGAACCAGTCGCCTTCGCCAGCGCATCTTCAATCCCACGCGCAAGACGTCGCCATCGAGCCCACGCGACCAGAGTCGCTCCAAGATCGGATTCCGTTTCCTGAACACCGTTCAAAGCCCTTCGCGGCAACGCTAGTTTTCAACTTTATGAGGCAGATACTCGTGATTGCGCTTGGATAGAATAATGACCTCGATCAATTCGTCGAGGGGCACATCCTTGTCCTCCTCCTTCTTGTCCTTGGCATCGGGATCGACGCGACGGAGGTTGGATAGAACCTCGATACCACGGGTCACGCGTCCAAAAACCGTATACTGCCCGTTCAAGTCGAACGTTGGCAGGAACGTGATGAAGAACTGCGATCCGCCCGAATTCGGTTGTGCCGTCATGGCCATCCCCAAGGATCCGCGGAAGAACTTGCGGTGATCCGGACGGCCCGCTTCATCGTAGATCGAGTACCCCGGCCCTCCGGTACCGTCCCCGTTGGGATCGCCCGTTTGCGCCATGAAATGCTGGATTACGCGGTGAAACAAGTGGTGGTCATAGAAACCACTCTCGGCGAGGTAAATGAAGTTGGCGACCGTTTCCGGCGCCTGATTCTCGAACAATTCGACTTCGATGTCTCCCTTGGTCGTACGCAACAGGGCCCGCGGCAGCGGTTCCCC
>RFIQ01000478.1 GCA_003695565.1 Planctomycetota bacterium
ACCTGGTCGATTGTCGATCTCGCGTTCAATCATGAGGGCACGAGGCTCGCGGCAGCCGAGCAAGACTTGCGCACTGACAAGTACGGTAAACCGCTCGCACCTCGGGGCAGGTTGCGCATGTGGGACACCGAAACGCTGGACGAGGTTGAACTGGATCACGCACGCGGCATCTATGACCGTGTGGAGTTCGATCCCTCGGGCAATCTCCTCGTGGCCGATTCCGATGATGGCGTGTTTGTGTGGGGCCGCGAGAGACAGCCCATGTGGCACTTTGTCGATGTTGATTTCTGGGGGTTCGCAGGCAGCAGACTGCTGTGTATCGACGAACAACGGAGAGTTGTCGATTGCGACTTGGAAACGGGCGAGATACGGCCAACGGACAACACAGCCCCTCCCGGGCGACTGAGCGCAGGAGGTGAGTTGAGCTTCGAGTCTTCGGAAGATTACAAATTACTACGCCTGTGGGACGCAGCCAGTGGAGAGGTCGCGTGCGAATTGGCACATGACGGCTCGTGGGGTGTGGCCGTGAGCCGCGATGCTAAGTTCGTCGCTTATTGCAGTGATGCCGATCGTATCATTCATGTCTATGATCTGGAATCGCGCCAAGAATGGCTCGCTGTGCGGGGAAACTCCAATCGAATCTGCAAGCTCGAGTTCAGCCCTGATGGTAGACATTTGGCTGCCGGCGACTGGGAGGGAACGGTGCGACTGTGGAACCTGGAACAAGCCGCAGAATACCGTGATGTCGGCGCGGCCAACCGCGATGTGCTCACCGAGGCAATTTGTTTCAACGACGCCGGCGACGAGCTAATGGTGGTCCGTCCGCGCGCCCAGCGTCTTCAGCAATGGAATATGGACACGGGAGTGATGTCCCGCGAAACGAAATTGCCCCTGGCATGGGTATTTAGAACTCCCGCGCGCACTGCTGCCATCAGCCGTGACGGAAGCTGGTTGGCCGCCGAATTCCACGACAAGGATTCCACATTGGGTATTTGGGAGACGGCCACGGGGCGCCTGGTCGCGAAGCTTAGCGGCCATACGAAGCCAATCGTATTTATCTCTTTCGATCGAACACGCAAGCATTTGCTGGCCGTGGGCCGTGATCAAGAAGTGGAACCACTGGTCGCGCCATCGGAAGTAGCGTTGTGGGATCTTGAGAATGGCACGCGGGTATTCTATCGCAGCGAGCCCCAGCACAGTGTTCAGCGAATCGCGCTGAGCCCCCATGGTGGTCATTTAGCGGTCAGCAGCATTCTATTTAAGGATGATCGCGGGCTACGATTGGCCCAGCCACAACATGTACTGCGAGTGTGGAACTGGCAGCGCGGAGAACTGCTGCTCGAAGATCGTTCGCATCGAGCACCGATTCTGGGACTCACCTTTCATCCAGACGGACGGCTCGCAGTGGGCGGGGCGGGCGATGGAATGTTGAGGCTGTGGGATCCAGTTGACAAGAGAATTGATCTGGAATTCGAGCGACTTGGAGGGATCATCGAGCACCTCGAGTTCGACCCTACTGGCCGGCGCCTGGTTTCCGCAACACGACGCGATGTCACCATTTGGGATGCGGTTGGCGGACGACGGTTGCTGACCCTCCCAATTCGCCCCGGTGCGGTCGACTATCGATTCAATCCTCAAGCAGTGTTCAGTCCCGATGGCTCCCGGCTCGCAGCGACGCAGAATGATGGAACCGTCCGCATCTGGGACTCTCGCAATCGCGGCGGACGCTCGATTTCCCAGGGCCACAAGTGATGCCACTGCAGACGTAGTTCGGTTCGAGGTCCGCTGATGGCGACTTCATTGGCGCTTTCAATACCGGCTTCTTGTTTCGCCCAGGTAGACAGCGCCGCTCCGCAGTGTTCCAGCAGCGTGGCCCAACGCCTGACCTTGCCGGCCAAAACGAAAACCACCAGTCTACCCATGTCGGGCAGCCAGCGGAGTCGGCGGCACGCAGCGGGCGGATCGCAGGCAGTGAGTTCGCCGCGCGTCGAAAGGCAATTCGGGCGGCCGATTCGGAACGGTCCGCACAGCCGTTATCTTCGTTCCAGCTTCGCTGGTCGGTGCGGTTTATCTGGTGCAATTCCCTTGCGCGGCCGTGCCAATTGGGTGGTGTGAGGTAGATTTTTCCATCACCGCCGGGAACGAGTTCAAGCGCGGAAGGATCAAGTTGCAATTCGCACCGCATGCAACCCGGTCTTTCGCCCCGTTTCCCCGGCCATCGGTTCGGTAGCCCGGCCGACCGGTGCGTTGCATCTCTCTTCAAACTCATCGACGAGGACTATTTGACTATGGCAGTATCGAATGAAGTGGGAAACCAGGAAGTGCAGATGGATCGCCGCAGTCAGGATCGTCGCCGCGCCGCTACCGCCGAAATCGATACACCGACAGCGAAGAATGCGCAGACCCCGGCTCGCCGCAAGAAGCAACGCCGGCGTCAGATCGATCCCACGACCTGCGAACGCGATTACAACCAGGAAGAGATCGAATTCATGCGGGCGCTGGACGAGTACAAACGGGCCAGTGGCCGAATGTTTCCCACCTGCAGCGAGATTCTGGAAGTCGTACGTTCGATCGGTTACGTCAAACTGAGCGACGAAGAACGCGAAGTTCTGGAAAGCCTCAAACAGGTCGACGAAGTGTTGGCCGAAGTTGATTCCGATGAACAGAATGCCGAATTCGACGACGGAGAATTCGACGTGGATCCCGCCGACGACGAGGTCTGACCGTCGCAACCGGTCAATCCTCTGAGTCGATGTTCCACCCCTGCCGATCACCTTCCCCTTCCGCCGAGACCACCCCACGCGTACCGGTACGCAACTTGACGTACCGCCTCAGTCCCAGCCAACGATGGCTGTTCCCGCCTGCGTGCCGGTACGCATTTCTTGATTGCACCTGCTGGCCCATCGGCCCCAACCGCCGATGTTGCGCTGGTCGACGACTCAGCGCGGGCCGCTCTGCGCGTTCGTCTCACGGTCCGCCGATGATGACGATCCAATGCGCTGGTCGACGACACAGCGCGGGCCGCTCTGCTGGTTGACCGCATGCGCCTCCCACCGCGTCCCAGCCACCGCCGTACCGCCGGCTTTCCAGCCGGTCACTCGCCATTGTGTACCGCATTGTGTACCGCCGGCTTTCCAGCCGGTTTTCCATTCTGCCGGCTTTCCAGCCAGTCACGCACCAAGGCGCCGTTATGATGTTGGCTCAAAACACCCGCAAAACTCGTCCCGCCACGTGTGGGCCGAGTGTGTCGAAGCCGTCGAACGGCTGATGCGATGTCGGCTACGAGCCCCGGGGCGGACGCTGGGCACGCGCGGCAGACTCCATCCCTGGGGCTGGATCGAATAGAATGGAGAGGTAACCCTCCGTCCCGACCCACCTGCTGAAGACGAGCATGACCCCCTCGAAACACCATTGGATCGTTCTGTGTTGGATTGCCTGGCTGGCTTCCTCGGCATGGGCAGCCGATCGGCCGACCGTGGATTCAGGCCAGGATTTGGCCCAGCGGGCTCGCGGGATCCTATCCAACCGCTGTTTCGCGTGCCACGGACCCGATGAAGGCCAGCGCCAGTCGGGTCTGCGGCTGGACCGACCGGAAGGGTTGGTCGCGCCGGCCGACTCGGGCTTGGCGGCGGTCGTGCCGGGAGATCCGCAGGCGAGCGAGCTGTGGCGGCGAATCGCGACGGCGGATGCATCGGAGCGGATGCCACCGGCAGAGTTTGGCCAGCCGTTGACCGAGGGCGAGATCGAGGTCCTGCGGCGATGGATCGCTGGCGGCGCGCAACTTCCCCTGCACTGGGCCTATGTGCCTCCGCGACGCCCGTCTCTGCCCGATGGGGACGAACTACCGAGGCGAGTTCCGCCGGGCGTGGACCTGGCATCGTGGCTGGCGCATCCCTTGGATCGTTTCGTGCTGGCCGCGTTGCAGCGGCGAGGCATGGTGCCGTCGCCCCCGGCAACGCGGGCAGAATTGCTGCGGCGCGTTGCGCTGGATCTGACAGGCCTGCCCCCGACGCTGGAACAAATCGATGCGTTCGAGCGGGATCATTCACCAGAGGCTTACGAGCGAGCCGTGGAACGTTTGCTGGCCAGCCCCGCCTATGGCGAGCACTGGGGAGCGAAGTGGTTGGACCTGGCGCGCTACGCCGATTCGGCCGGGTACGCCGACGATCCTCCCCGAACCATTTGGGCCTACCGCGATTGGGTGATCGACGCTTTCAATGCCAACCAATCGATCGACCAGTTTACCATCGAGCAACTGGCGGGCGATCTGTTGCCTGAACCGACTGTCGATCAGTTGATTGCTACGGCCTTTCACCGCAACACCATGACCAACAACGAGGGCGGAACGAATGACGAAGAGTTTCGCAACGCCGCCATCGTCGATCGCGTCAACACGACCATGGCGACCTGGATGGGCACAACCATGGCATGCGCTCAGTGTCACACGCACAAGTATGATCCGTTTACGCAGACCGAGTATTTTCAATTGTTCGCCATTTTCAACCAGACGGCCGACGCGGATCGCCGCGATGAATCGCCAACCATCCCGGTGTTTTCGCGCCCGCAGCAGATCGAGCGACAGCGGTGGCAGCGGCGAATCGAGGAACTGCAGCGGACCCTGCAAACCCCTTCGCCTGAGGTGATCGCGGAACTGGATCGATGGCACGCGCGGTTTGCACCACCCCATTTCCATGCTTTGCAACCGTCGCAGGCGACCGGTGCGGCGAGCCTACGCGAGGACGGCACCCTCTGCATTTCCGCAGGCGGCACCTCGCCCGTCGACGCCTTCCCGCCGGCATCAGTCGAATTTTCCAGCGATTCCTTGGGGGATGAACCGATCACGGCCCTGCGGTTGACCGCCCTGCCCTTTCCCGGCACGCACGATCCCGCTGCGGTACAGCATCCCCCGGCCGGTCTGATACTGGAGGAGGCCGAGGCATTGGTGCTGGCGCCACCCGATACGCGGCCGGCCGGGCGGTATGTGCGTGTGGAACTGCCCGGGCGCGACAAGTTCCTCTCCCTGGCCGAAGTCCAGGTATACGTCGGCGGTCGAAACGTCGCGCGGCAGGGGACGGCGACCCAGAGCAGCACCGATTACGGCGGCAGCCCGGAGCGGGCCATCGATGGCAACACCAGCGGCGATTACGACGACGGCTCGGTAACACACACCGCCCGCAGCACCGATCCGTGGTGGGAACTGGATTTGGGGGCCGAGTTGCCCATCGAACGGATCGTTCTGTGGAATCGGACCGGTGGAGGCATCCACACGCGGCTGGGCGGCGCTCGGATACGCGTCCTCGACGGGCAACGGCGCGACGTGTTTCTTCACAAGCTGGAACAGGCCCCCACCTCTCACGCTACCTTGGAGGTGGCGCCGATCAAGCCACTGCGATTCTCGCTCGCGGTGGCCTCGGCGGGGGCACCTTCGGTCCTCCAGCGGCCGGCCGACACCGGAGCCGACACCGGTCCGGGCGACGATGCTCAAGGTGGTCCAGATGGCTCCCCGCCGAACACCGGAGCGATCCTGCTGGCCTTCGATCCGCCGATCGGCGCGTTGGCCAAGGAGCGCCTGCGGCTGGTCTTGCATTTGGCACCCAGCCAGCGATCGGCGGCGGGCGCGAGCCGGTACGCGGTGCGTATCGAAGCGACGACTGCGGCGTCGGTGTCGTCCTGGTTGTCGATGGACGATGCATTGCGAGAGGTATCC
>RFIQ01000479.1 GCA_003695565.1 Planctomycetota bacterium
ATTGTATACTGGCCAAAATGAAAAATGCTGGCCGCCAAGGCGGCGTCCGCTTTACCAATCAAGATGGCATCGGCCAGGTGGTCCGGTTTTCCGGCCCCCCCACTGGCCACGACCGGTATGTTCACTGCTTCGCTAACCGCTGCGGTGATTTCCAGGTCGTATCCATCGCACGTTCCATCGCAGTCCATGCTGGTGAGCACGATTTCCCCAGCCCCCAACGCTTCCACTTGCTGTGCCCAAGCCACGGCCTCCAGCCCCGTCGGCGTCCGCCCCCCGTGGATGTGAACCTCCCAACGTTCCGTTCCGTCCGGCTGGCGTACCCGCTTCGGGTCGATGTTGACCACGATGCACTGACTGCCAAACCGTCGCGCTGCTTGCTCGACGAGCTGCGGTTCGATGCAGGCGGCCGTGTTGATCGACACTTTGTCGCAGCCTGCCTGCAAGAGCGCCCGAATGTCTTCCAACGTGCGCACCCCACCGCCGACCGTTAACGGCATGAACACTTGCTCGGCCGTCCGCCGCACCACGTCCAACATGATGCCGCGATTCTCGTGGCTGGCCGTGATGTCCAAGAAGACGAGCTCGTCGGCCCCTTCCCGCTCATAGCGCGCGGCGACTTCCACCGGATCACCGGCATCGCGCAGATTCACGAAATTCGTCCCTTTGACGACTCGTCCCCGGTCGACGTCCAAGCATGGAATGACGCGTTTGGCCAACATCCAAGTAGTTTCAATCCGCTACTGCCAGGTTCCTGTGCGCACCTTGACGCTAATTTCCCGACCCAAACGGATCCGATCCGAAAGGGTCATCATTGCCCGAACTGCCGGCGGGCGTTCCAAACGGATCGCTGCCAGCCGGTTCTGTCGAAAAGGGATCGCCGGCTGGAGCCGCCGGGGATGCTCCACCAAACGGATCGTCGGTCGTGGCCGGTGTGGCGGGAGGAGTCTCGGTCGATGGCTCCGGTTGCGCGGCAGCCCCGCCACCAGCCAGATCTGCGCCGGGGGAAATCTCCGCTACAGCCGGTTGGGTCGGTTCCGGCACCGTCTGATCGGCTCGCAACCCCGCGACAACCGGATCGGTGGGATCGGTTTCCGCCGGGGGCGGTGGAGGAACTTTCGCCGCCTTCTTGGCTGCTTCGGCCGCCGCAGCCCGCCGAGCCTGTTCGGCCGCCAAACGCGCTTGTCGAGCCGCAAACATAGCCTCGCGCCGTAGTTTCTCGATCTTCACCCGCACGGGGCCTTGGATGCGCTGCAACGCCTGGCCGACATCGACCACGAATTTTCCTTCCGCCTCGAGTTTGGCCGCCGTGGCAAAGTCGGACGTTCCGTCCCCGCCCAAACATTCTTGGGCCAGCCCGCGGAAGTAGTAAACCCTGGGATCCATCGAACCGGCTTCGACGGCCCGACTGAGCACTTCATGGGAACCCGCACAATCACCGGCAAAATAGCGATGGACGCCTTCACCGTACAAGGTTGCCAAGGTGGCATCCTGCGCGACTGCAGGCAAACCAGACAATGCCAGTGCTAAGAAGGCTATCGAACGCAACATGAGATTTCCTCCACCATCGCTTTCCAATGTTTTCCAGATTAGGCGGTTCGATTCGGCCCGCTTGCCAGCCAGGGCAGGTTTCCCGATGAGCCGAAGAAAACGGTGCGGCTCCAAGGCTCCCCAACACCCGCGCTGCTCTCCCATGTTCTGATCGTAGTCGCACCGGTCGCCGCGGGCAAGCATTATAACACGCCTCGGGCCTTCCGTTCGGCTAACGGCGGCCCGGCCTGGCCGTTGCCGACTCCGCGCCTCTCCCCCCACGGCCCTCCTCTCCCCCTCGCGGGCCGCACTGCATCGCCAGGCCTGGTCAATGGATGGCAACATGCCATGATCGACGCACGATCGGCACTCGACCAGCATTCGGTCAATCGCCATTCGACCCGCGGCCCGGCAACAGCACTGGTCGAACCACCACAATATGAGTAAGCTTGCCAAGTTCTGGAGCGTCTAGAGCGACGGCAGCCTCACTGGGGCCCAGCGCCGCCGACTCGCATCGACCACCGTACGTCCGAAGGTGAACGCTCCCACAGCCGCCAGACAGATTTCGCAAAATACATAGAAGTGAGGAAGTATTGGCATGACTCCATCGGAAATCCGGCAGGAAATCCTTGAGATCCTGGAAGATATCGCTCCCGACGAGGATCTGACCAACCTCGACGATGAGAAGCCCTTTCGGGAGCAAATCGAGCTCGATAGCATGGATTTCCTCGATATCGTCATGGAATTGCGCAAGCGGCACCGCATCCAGATTCCCGAGGAAGACTATCCTCAACTGGCTAGCATGGCCAGCACGGTCAAGTACTTAGAACCCAAGATGGCCGACCTCTAATCCGGTGTACGATACGATCATCATTGGTGCTGGGATGTCGGGCCTGGCGGCAGGCATCCGTCTGGCCATGTACGACCAACGGGTCTGTATCCTCGAGAAGCACTGGACGATCGGGGGGCTGAATTCTTTCTATCGCCTGGCTGGGCGGGACTACGACGTCGGGCTTCATGCCGTCACCAACTTCACCCCCAAAGGCGCCAAACGCGGTCCATTGGCCCGCTTGCTGCGGCAGCTCCGCATGAAGTGGGAGGATTTGGAGCTGGCGCCACAGGCCGGTTCGGCCATCGTGTTTCCCGGAGTTCGCCTGGCCTTTTCCAATGACATCGAGCTGCTCACCAGCGAGATTGCTCGAGAATTTCCACGCCAGCGCGATAACTTTGCACGTTTGCTACGCGAATTGCTCGATTACGACGACTTGAACTCGGAGAATTTCGGCGGTTCCGCGCGGGCTTTCGTCTCCCGATCGATCGACGATCCTTTGCTCGTCGAAATGTTGTTGTGCCCGCTGATGTGGTACGGCAACGCCCGGGAGGACGATATGGATGTGGGTCAGTTCTGCATCATGTTCCGCAGCATCTTCCTGGAGGGATTCGCGCGCCCCTTCAAGGGCGTGCGGTTGATTCTCAAGCACCTCGTCCGCCGCTATCGGGCCTTGGGAGGAGAGTTGAAGCTGCGGTCAGGTGTCAAGCGGATTCTGGTCGACGGCCAGCGGGCGGTAGGGGTCGAACTCGAGAACGGTGAACAGTTGATGGCCAAACGCATCCTGTCCAGCGCGGGGATGGTCGAAACGCAGCGTCTGTGCGATGACGTGTCTGCCGAACAAGCGATGCGCGCCGGACAATTGAGTTTCATCGAGTCGATTTCGATTCTGGATGTCCAGCCGAAGACGCTGGGGTTGGAAGAAACGATCGTCTTTTACAATGACTCTTCCGAATTTCATTGGCGGCGCCCCGAGCGAGGGTTGTGCGACGTCCGGACCGGAGTTGTTTGCAGCCCCAACAACTATCTGTATCCAGAAGAGTGCGGCGAGCTGGCCGATGGGGTGGTGCGGTTGACTACGATCGCCGATTACGACCGCTGGGCCGCCCTGGATGAGGCCGCGTATCAAAGGCAAAAGCTGTGGTGGTACGACCGGGCGATCGAATCGGCCGTGCGCTTCGTTCCCGATTTTCGGGGCCACGTCATCGATACCGATGTCTTCACGCCCAAGACCATCCGCCGATTTACCTCGCACGACAACGGTGCCGTTTACGGTGCTCCAGAAAAGCGACTCGACGGCACCACCCATCTGGATAATTTGTACCTATGCGGAACCGACCAGGGATTCGTGGGAATCATTGGTGCGATCGTCAGTGGCATCTCCATGGCCAATATGCATTGCCTGCGCGATCCGTCCTGACGCGGGCATGCTATGGGCCACCAGTCGTGCCACCGGTTCGTCGTCGCTTGGCTCGGCATTCGATTACTCATGTTGCTGTGCCCGAGCCGAAATAGCCCGCCGTTGACGCTGGGATGCGGCGGACGCAGCGAACAACTGGCGCAACAATACCGCAGTTCGCTCCAGTGCACCTTGGTGTTCTCGGATCGCCTCGCGCGCTCGGACGCCCCGGCTGCGTCCGGCTGCTGGATGAAGAAACTCCTGCTCGATGATTTCGGGCAGTGCTTCCAACGAAGGAACCACGCGAACCGCTTGAGCGGCTACCAGCAGGTCGACCACGTCGCGGAAATTGGAGGTGTTCGGCCCCAACAGGACATTCGAACCGTAGGCAGCCGGCTCCAGCATGTTCTGACCGCCGCGCTGACCAAAACTTCCTCCCACCAGCGCGATTTCCGCCATGCCCCACCACCATCGCAGCTCTCCCACCGTATCGACCAGCAGGATATCCCAGAGATCGGCAGATGTTGGCGCGGTGAGCTCCGTACGGCGGGCCACTCGCAACCCGGAGCGGGTCAACTGAACGTGGACCTGCTCGAACCGATCGGGATGCCGCGGTACCACGATCAACCGCGCCTCCGGAGACAGTTGCCGACAACGTTGCAGGGCCTGGACAGCAAATGCCTCCTCCGGATCCTGGGTACTGCCTGCCATGACAATTCGATGCCTGGTGCCAATCCCGGCCAGCCGTCGCAATCGTTCCACCTCGGGATGGGTGCGGTCAAAAGCGACGTTGTCGAACTTTGTGTTGCCGGTAACATGCACGCGCCGTTCGGCACAGCCACAGGCGATAAATCGTTCGGCGTAGGCGGGCGTTTGGGCCGCGACCAGCGACAGGCCCTGAAACATGCCCCGCGATAATCGTCCAATCCTGCGGTAGCCCCGATAGCTCCTGTCGCTGAGCCGTCCATTGACCACGGCAATTGGAATCGACCGCCGATTGGCTTCCGCAATCAGATTCGGCCACAGTTCCAACTCGCCCAAGACGATCATGGCCGGTCGGAGGGCATCCAAGCTAGCGGCGACCGACCAGGAAAAATCAAATGGGAAGTAGAACAAATGGTTGCTTGGGTAGAGGCGTTGGGCCAGCTCCATTCCGCTGGCCGTCGTCGTCGAGATGACGATCGGCGCATCCGGCTGTTCTCGACGCAAACGCAGCGCCAAGGGGTGCAGCAGTTGCACCTCGCCCACGCTCACTCCGTGCATCCACACGCAGTCTGCTGGCTGGTTTGCTCGCGGTGGACTTCCGACATCCGGTGCAGGTGAGCCGAACCGGTCAGCACGCGGGCCCCTTAGTTTTTCCCCCAGGCCCTGGCGTGCACGCGGCGTCGTGATCATCCGGTGCGCGATCCAGGGGGCCGCGCAAGCTGCCAGGCCGCAATACACTCCGTTGCGCAACCAGTCGATGTACCGAGGTGCGGTGCGATGCATGGGGGGCGCTAGCGGCGGATCGCTACCTGCGTCCGCAACAGGCCTTGTACTTCTTGCCACTGCCGCAGGGGCACGGTTCGTTTCTGCCAACGCGCTTGTCCTTATTGCGGATCGGTTCCGGCTTGCTCTCCTCCTGTCCCATCTGGTCGACTGACTCCAAGTCAGCAATTTGTTGCGCGGTCATGGGACTGGAGGCGGGAGCGTGTTGAGCGTTGGCTTCCGCCCAGGTGTTGGCCAGGAAACCCTCGTCCAACGCTTCCATGCGGAAGACCAAATCCGTCATCCGTTCGCCGATGTTGAACCACATGTCGTTGAACATCCGCATTCCTTCGCGTTTGTACTCGACCTTGGGGTCCATCTGCGCGTAGCTCTTCAAGCTGATCGCACTGCGCAGGTGGTCCATGGCCAGCAAATGGTCCTTCCAGGAACTATCCACGATGCTCAACAGCACCTGGCGCTCCATGCGACGGATTTCGGGGTAATACTTGTCATCGAAGGCCTGTTCCACGCGGCGTTCCAGTTGCTCTTGGTTCAACTCGCCAAGCTGCTCGGGGGTGAGTTCCAATCCCAGGTGCTGGTGCAACCAATCGTGCAAGGCGACCAGTTGCCCGTTGTCGCCAGCGATGTACTTGGCACTGGTGTCCGGCGCAGCTTGACCAAAAAACTCAGCCACCCGCCCC
>RFIQ01000480.1 GCA_003695565.1 Planctomycetota bacterium
ATCCCCAGGACGGCTACCACCGATGTGCCCGTCATGAAGTAACGCAGGATGTCCGCCGAGTCGGACGTCGATTGAATGGCCGGGCGAATCAACATGAACGCGATGTATCCGATGTAACCAATTGAATCGGCGAAGTAGATGAAGAAGCCGACATTGGCGCGGCAGCGCGTGGCGGCGATCAATCGCTCGAAGATCGATGTGTGCATCGCCACGTACGGCAGGTACAGGCCCCATCCGATCAGCAGCATGATCGCGATACCACCGGCCCGTTGCCACTGCCACAGGGCAAAACCCAGCAAGACTACAGACAGTCCGCAGGCCGACAGAATCAGGTTGGCTGCCAGGGCGCGGTAGTTGTCGCGAATCAGCGTTCCGCTAGCCATGAGGATCAGTACCGTGACGGCAATTAGGCTGTCGGTCCATGTGTACAGCGCCGGCGTAATCTCCACACCCAAGCCCTGCCAGATCTCCGGCGCGAAATCGTCGCGCATACTGCGTACTACGGTCACCAACAGGAAGACGCCGAACAAACAGATCAAGCCGGGCCAGTAAGCCCTCCATAAGGCGGCGCGGTCCAGGGCCGTCATTTCCGGTCGAGGACTGCGCAAAGCCTCGTCTTGCGCATCGGGTTGTGGTACCACCGAAAGCATCCACACGAACAGGGCCGTGGGCATGACAAACAGGGTGCCAGCGACAAACGGCATCCATACCTCGGGAATCCCTTGCTGCAACACCCAGGTGCCCACCGATTTGGAGAATCCACCGGCCACGATGAAGCTGGCGCACAATCCAGCCGCCATCGCTTCGGTCCAGCGGCGTCCCTCCAGAAAACCGATCACCAACCCGAAGATCAGGCCGAGGGCCAGGCCGTTCAGGAACATGAAACCCGTTGCCCAGGGAGCAGGAACCAGGGCGAATAGCAGCAGACTGGCATGGGCGGCGACCAGCAACATCCCGGTGGCGCCCGCGCGATACCCACGCGGCAGCTCCGAGACGAACCGTACCCCCACCACCTTGGCCAGCATGTATCCGAGGATGTGAGAGGTCACCAAGGCCGTTTTGAACTCCCATGGGCCGACCGGGTCCGCATCCCAGGTTGCAGCCGTAAACGGTTTGCGAAATCCATGCATGCAGAAGTAAGTGCCGAAGGCAGCCACCGTGGCCCATAGACTGGTACGCACCCGGGAACTGTTCATCGATTCGCCGCCCTTCGTATTTTCAATGCTGTGTGCGGAATCTACCACCTGCCCTGTCACGTCTTGGTGTTGCGGATCGCCTCGTTCGTGGCGTAAGCTTTCAGTTTGCGGTCCAGCCTTCTTAGGTTATGAGCGTTTGTGGCGTAAGTTCTCAGCGCCCGATCGAGGCCTGCTGACGCATGGCGGGCAGGAAGCCAGGATGCGGACTCCACTTCTTAAATTGGACGGATCACTAGCCCCGAGCATTCATGAACGCCTCGTGGCACGTTTGCTACAATGGTCGGCCAAGCTACGGGTAGCTGTCGCACTCGAATCTCTCGGGGGATGGTATGGGTTCGAATCTGTTGGCCCTTCTTTCATTGATGCCAATTGTAGTGGTTGGTGTGTTCCTGGTGGGGTTGCGCTGGCCGGCCAGCCGCGCTATGCCGCTTTCCTTCGTCACGGCCGTTGCTCTGGCGCTGGTCGTTTGGCAGGTGCCCGCCGACCGCGTAACTGCTGCATCGGTAAAAGGGATTCTGATCGCGGGAGAATTGCTGTATATCATCTTCGGCGCGATCCTTCTGCTCAATACGTTGCGAGAGAGTGGAGGCTTGGAGCGGATTCGCAATTCGTTTCGCGACGTGTCTCCCGACCGCCGCGTGCAGGTGATCATCATTGCCTGGTTGTTCGGCAGTTTCATCGAAGGTTCGGCCGGATTCGGCACACCGGCTGCCGTGGCGGTGCCCCTGATGGTCGGCCTGGGATTTCCCGCTATGGCGGCGGTGATGGCCGGCATGATCATTCAAAGCACGCCGGTTTCCTTCGGGGCCGTGGGGACACCGATCGTGATTGGCGTCAGCCGCGGATTGGCTGGAGCAGGGACCATCGACCAGTTCGCGGAAACGCTGGGGGTGGCCGACGGCAGGACACTGCTGATCGATATCGGTTTCCGCGTTGCGTTGCTGCACGCCACCGTTGGGACTTTGGTTCCGTTGCTGTTAATCACCATGATGACGCGTTTTTTTGGTCGGAATCGCTCCTGCCGCGAGGGGCTGGCCATGTGGCCCTTCGCCTTGTTCGCCGCGCTGGCCATGACGGTGCCCTATCTGCTGGTCGCCTACGCGTTGGGCCCCGAGTTTCCGTCCTTGATCGGCGGGTTGGTTGGCCTGGCGGTGGTGATCCGTGCGGCGCAAAAGGGCTTCTTGGTCCCCGCCGGCGAACCGTGGGATTTTGCTCCCGCCAACACGTGGCCGTTTGAATGGACCAGTCCGAAACTACAACTGGATGCGTCGTCACCGGGCCAGCAGTTGTCCATGTTGCGTGCCTGGTCGCCCTACGTGATCGTGGCTGGGCTCCTGGTGCTCACCCGGCAGCGTACCCTGCCGGGCGTGGAGTTCTCACCAGAAGCGGCGATCAAGTCGGTGGCGATTTCATGGGACGGGATTTGGGGGACAACGATCTCTCACACCATCACGCCGTTGTACCTGCCGGGCACCGTATTCATCGTCGCGGCCCTGTGTGCTTTTTGGTTGCACCGGATGCGGGCCGAACAGTTGGTGGTGGCCACCCGCGATTCCTGGCGGACTCTGGTCACTGCATCGGTTGCGCTTGTATTCACCGTTCCGATGGTTCAAGTGTTCCTCAACAGCGACGGAGGGGCCGCCGGGTACGAGAAGATGCCCATCGTTTTGGCCACCGGCGTTCATAATCTGGTCGGCGATTGGTGGCCCCTGTTCGCTCCGACCGTCGGTGGCATCGGGGCCGCCATCGCCGGCAGCAATACGATCAGCAATATGATGCTGTCCCTGTTCCAGTTCAATGTCGGCCAGGAGATAGGGATCGACCCATTGTGGGTGGTGGCCCTGCA
>RFIQ01000044.1 GCA_003695565.1 Planctomycetota bacterium
ACCGACAATCGCTTTACCAACGATTGAAACAGACTCCGCGCGTGGGATCGGTGGCGGTCAAGGAAGCAATGATCGAGCAATTCGAGAACACGATCAGCGAGAATCTGTTGAAGATGCAGACGTTCAATTATTTCTTCGCTGCGGTCATCGCCATCGGGGTCATCTACAATACGGCTCGCGTGTCGCTCGATGAACGCGCTCGCGAGTTATCGACCCTGCGAGTGATCGGGTTCTCGAAATGGGAAACGGCTGCCATGCTGTTGGGGGAACTGAGCCTGCTGACCCTATGTGCCATTCCCGTGGGCTGGGGCATCGGGTATGCGTTCTGCTACCTCATGGTACAAGGATTTGAATCTGAGCAATTTCGCATTCCGCTGGTGATTCGCCCGGCATCCTATGCTCAATCGGCCACGGTGGCCATCCTGGCCGCGGCGGTCAGCGGATGGATCGTGCGGCGAAAATTGAACTCGATCGACCTGGTCGAGGTATTGAAAACACGCGAGTGACATCCAAAGCAGGAGTGATCGTTTGAAAGTCCTCAAACGCATATTGGGATGGGGCGGCTTGCTGGTCGTCAGCGGGGGCATCGTGTACCTGCTGCTGCGACCGCAGCCGGTGCTGGTGGACCTGGCCGAGGTCGACCGCGGCCCACTGGAAGTGACGGTCGACGACGATGGGGTCACGCGGATCAAGGATCGCTATGTGGTCTCCACACCCCTGACCGGCCGGTTGGAACGCATTCATCTGGAGGTGGGCGACCCGGTGATCGCGGACAAAACGGTGATCGCCCGCATGCAGCCCACCGATCCGAGTTTGTTGGACGCACGAGCCGTGGCGCAGGCCCGCGCGCGGGTGGGGGCGGCGCGGCGGCGGCTGGATGCCGCTAGAGCCGAACTGGAACGGGCTGAGACCGCAGCCGAATTCGCAGTCAAGGAGTTGCGTCGCGCCGAGGAACTGAGCCGCACCAATGCTATTGCCGAGGCCGATTTGGACGCCAAGCGTCTGGAGATGCGGCTGCGCACCGAGGAGGCTCGGGCCGCCCGGTACCGCGTCGATATCGCGCGATACGAACTGCGGCTGGAAGAGGCCGCTTTGTCGCTCACATCGCCGGCCTCTGACGAGCCCGATTCGCCGGGAGAGCACGATCTGGAGATCCTCGAAATCAAGTCGCCCATCAATGGCCGCGTGCTGCGCATTTATCAGGAGAGCTCGGCCGTGTTGAATCCGGGCCAGCCCATCATGGAACTGGGCGATCCCCTGGACTTGGAGGTGGTGGTCGATGTCTTGTCCGCCGATGCAGTCCGCATCGCGCCCGGGGCGGTGGTGCGACTGGAGCATTGGGGGGGCAGCCAGCCCCTGCAAGGCCAGGTCCGCGTGGTCGAGCCGTCGGGGTTCACCAAGATCTCGGCCTTGGGCGTGGAGGAACAGCGAGTCAACGTGATTGTCGATCTGCTGGATCCTCCGGAACAACGGTCTGCACTGGGTGACAACTTCCGCGTCGATGCGCGGATCATCGTCTGGCAGACCGACGATTGCCTGCGGGTTCCCACCAGCGCCTTGTTTCGCCAGAACGGAACCTGGCAGGCTTTCATCGTCGACGCAACGCAGCGAGCCCGCTTGCGAACGGTCCAGGTCGGGCACAACAACGGCATGGATGCCGAGGTGCTGGGAGGACTGGAAGCGGGTCAGCGCGTGATCGTCCATCCCGGTGATACGGTGCACGACGGCGCCTTGGTCCAACAACGCTGATGGACCGACAGCCGGGTGGAATCCCAACGTACCGTTTGCCGCCACGGGTCAAGTCCCGCGGACGCTTTCATGCGTGATACGACAATCGGGCAAGGCATCCAGAAAGGCCCGGCCGTACGCCTTGGTCCTGATCCGCGAATCCAGAATGACCACAATTCCTTGGTCGGTCGCCGTGCGAATCAACCGTCCGAAACCTTGCCGCAACTTGATAACGGCTTCGGGGATCTGGTAATCGCGGAAGGGATTTCCGCCGGACTGCCGAATCTGCTCCAAGCGGGCCTGGAGCAACGGATGATCGGGTACCGAGAAGGGTAGTTTAGTAATGATCACGTTACCCAGAGCCTCTCCTGGGACGTCGACGCCCTGCCAAAAACTGTCGGTACCGAACAGGGCCCCCCGCGGCTGGGCCTTGAATTGCTCCAGCAACTGCGAACGGGGCGTGCCATCGGCCTGGCTGTACAAAGCCATGTTCTGGTCGGCGAACCAGCGCTGCATGGCCGCTGCCGTCTTGCGCAGCAAGGCGTAGCTGGTGAACAATACGAATGCCCTGCCTGAGGTCCGCAGCAAATAACGCTGGAGCATTTTCGGCAACATGGCCTCGTACCGCTGTCGATCAGTGGAAGGGTCGGGCATGTCGTCGACCAGAATCAACTCGGCTTGGCGTCGGTAATCGAAGGGGCTGCCCAGTTGTATCGTACGGCTGCCGGTAGCCCCCACGCGTGACTGGAAGAACTCGAACCCGCCGGAGCGACCGGTGGAGACGGTAGCGCTGACCATTACCACACTGGGAGTGGCCTGCAGCAACCGCGTGCGAATCGCCTCGGACACATCGATGGGCGCCGCGTGCATCTCCATCCGCAAGTCGCCACGTCGGGTGGGAACCCGTTCCAACCAATACACCAGATTGTCATCAGCCTGCTTGAACCAGGCGTTGAGGTTGCCCGACAGGGCCTCCAATCGGCTGGCCGTTCCCAGCAATTCCTGGCGTCGCGACGCATCCTCGCTCGCATCGGCCATGTTCTCCACCAGCGAGCGAATCTGATCCAGTGTGGGACTGAGCATGTTGGGAACGATTTCCGGTTCTCGTACGCGCCGCGTATGCGGTTCCGTTCCCATCCAAGCATCGAGGTCGAAGACCAGTTGGTCCACCAGGTGGTGCGCTCGGGAGACCAATTCGCATGCACGGCGCATCTCCAGGGCCACGAACAATCCCCGCTCGCGATACGGATTGTAAAGGCGGTTCAAGGTATATTGCAGTTGTCCATTGGTCACCTTGATGCCCAGGTGGGAGCTGGCCACCGATTCGATCGTGTGGCATTCGTCCAGGATCGCTGCATCGTAGTCGGGCAGGATGCCGAATCCTCCAGATTCCGCCCGCACGGCCAGATCGGTGAAGAAGAGCGCGTGGTTGACGACCAGAATCTGTGCTCCGTGAATGCGCCGCCGAGCGCGATAGTAGAAACACTGATCGTAGTATTGGCACTTGCGGCCCAGGCAGTTGACATTATCACTGGAGACCTCTTCCCATACTGCGGGCAGAGGTCGAAAGGGGAGGGAGCTGAGCGAACCGTCGGTGGTTGCAGCAACCCAGGAGCGCATTTTCTCCAACTGGGCCGATTCTTCGTCGGCGAGCAGCGCGGTTGCTCGGCTGCGGGCCATTTCGAACCGCCGCCGGCTCAGGTAGTTCCCGCGGCCTTTGACCAACACGGAAGTGAACTCGCGCGGAATCACCGCGTTGAGCAGCGGCAGGTCTTTGTTGATCAATTGCTCTTGCAGGCTGATCGTGTGGGTACTGACGACGATACGCCGGCTGCGACTCTCCGTCTCCTCCTGACCCCCCTCGTCGCTTGCATGGTCCGATTGACTTTCGGTGGCATGGAGAATGGCTGGCACCAGGTAGGCGAAGCTCTTGCCAACCCCGGTCCCCGCTTCGGCCACCAGGTGGGCGCGATCGTTCAGGGCACTGGCCACGGCCTCAGCCAATTGCAGTTGCTGCGGTCGCACTTCGTAGTTGGGAACACGGCGGGCCAGACTCCCCTGGGGGCCGAGTATGCTCAGGATATCGATCGGCACAGCCGTCTCTCTTTGCGCTAGGTTCGCTGTACCAGTTGTCCGCTGATGCGGCGAATCAATTTCTTCATTTCCAATACGCTAATCGTACCCAACACGCGAGGGACCGGCAGACCACTGGCCACGATCACTTTGTTGATATCGGTCGGCTCGACGCCAATCGCCTGCAATACCAGGGTTTCCTGTTCGTTCAGTTGCATTTCGGCTGGATGGCGAATCGTCTGCCCGGGGCTGAGGGTCACCCCTTCGACCAACGGCCCCAGCGCGTCCAACACATCCTGGGCCGATTCGACCAACACGGCTCCGTCCCGCAGCAACTGGTGGCACCCGCGCGATCGGGGATTGGTCACCAGTCCCGGCACCGCAAACACTTCTCGGCCTTGTTCACCGGCCAGTCGAGCCGTAATCAGCGCCCCGGATCGCGTCCCGGCCTCGACGACGATCGTCCCCAACGCCAATCCGCTGATCAAACGATTGCGCTGCGGAAACATCCCCTTCTTGGGTTTGGCCCCCGGCGGAACCTCTCCCACGATCACCCCTGCACGCTCGATGCGCCCCGCCAATTCCCGGTGCTGAGGAGGATAGATGGCATCGATTCCGCCGGCTTGGACGGCGATGGTCCGCCCCTCTGCCTCCAAAGCGGCGTGGTGCGCGGCCGCGTCGATTCCGCGAGCCAGTCCGCTGACGATGGTCAACCCGGCTCGGGCCAGGCTGCGGGCCAGCAGTTCCGCCTGACTACGACCATACTGCGTGGCTCCCCGAGTCCCCACGATCGCGATTGCCATGGCATCGGAGGGGCTCCATTGACCGCGATAAAACAAGACCATCGGCGGATCCGGAATCTCCCGCAACAACCGGGGGAATTCGGGATCTTCGGGCAACAGAATCGCAATGCCGAGCTCGCGGCATTGATCGGCGACCTGCTGGGCCCGCTGCCGCGCGTCGGCCGACCGCATCCGGGCAGCCAGTGTTGGCGAGACCCCGTCCACGTCCGTCAACTCCCGTGGATCGGCCGATAGCGCAGCGGAGGCGGATCCCAGCGCGGAGACCAGGCGGTAATAAAGAACGGGGCCGATCCCAGGAGTCAGTGCCAACTGCAAGGCCGCCAAGCGATCTGAGTCGATTGCCGTCACCGCGCCGCCCCGTTGGAAGAACCTGCCCTCGATGGGTCCACGTTGCCCGCCTACCGCTGTGCTAGTTGGCTGATGCAAATCAATGTTTCGATCCGCTGACTGCCATGGCCCGTGGCGAAGCGGTAGATCAGTCGATCTCCACTGACGGCAGGGCTGGCGAACAATTCCGTTCCCAAGCGGTTTTCCGCCACCAACTCGCATCGCTCTGCCGAAGGACGAATCACGAAAACCGTTCCCGCTTCATTCCCCCAATAGATATGCCCCGACGCATAGACGGGCGAACTGCTAACGGGCCCGGCCAGGCGCTGGCGCCACATCTCCGCCCCATCGGCCGTCCGCCAGCAATACATTACCCCTTTGTCGGTGAGCGCATAAAGGTATCCGCCGACCACGATCATGGACTGTTCATAACACTTCTGATTGTTCTTCCACACGACCTGGCCGCTGCCATCGGCGCGAACAGCGATCGTTTCGGCCTTGGGGTATCCTCCACTGGCAAACACCACGTCGCCCTCCCACACCATCGTGCCACAGGTCGCGGCGGTCGTACCGGTCACCTGCCATAGCAATCGTCCATTGGCGGGATGGTACGATGCCACGTGATTCGAACCGCTGATCAACAATTGATCGCGACCGGCCACATGGGCTACCACGGGAGTCGAGAAAGTGATGTTGGGCGGTCGCTCGGTGCGCCACACCTCCCTACCAGTCCGCCGGT
This sequence comes from Planctomycetota bacterium, assembly GCA_003695565.1. Taxonomy (GTDB): domain Bacteria; phylum Planctomycetota; class Planctomycetia; order Pirellulales; family Pirellulaceae; genus Aureliella. Next base: position 5,671 of record RFIQ01000044.1, read on the forward strand.
CGAGCGCCACGATCCAACTCGGTCCGTCGTGCTCGGCAGCCACGATGACCAGATTCCGATACAGCACCGGGGAGGGGGCGTAGCCATATTCGTATTTTTGCGGGTGAAACGCCCCCAATGTCCGTTCCCAAACCGCCCGGCCGTCGAAATCGAGCGCCGTGAGATGGATTGCCCGGTGGTGGAAAAAAACGGCGAACAGGTGGTCCCCGTCGCTCGCCAATGTGGGGCTGGCCTCGGTATTCTTGGGATGGTTGTTCTCTGGAAACCCACCGCGGCTGATGGGTGCCGTCCACAATAAATGGCCATCGTTGATGGAGAACGCCAGCACGCTTTGGCTGGGGTTCGCTTCATCGGCAGTCGCCAGGAAGATCCGCTGGTCGAACACGATCGGCGAACTATGGCCTCGCCCCGGAACAGTCGATCTCCACAGGACGTTTTCCCGTTCACCGAATCGTATCGGTGGGCGGCACTTGGCCGCCGCGTGACCGTTGCGGAATGGACCGCGCCACCAGGGCCAATCCCGCTCTGGCACGATCTTCGGGAACGCAGAAAGGTCGCTCTGGGCCTGCGCGCCGCGGACAGTCTCCGGAGCAACAAATTGTGCAATCGACAGCAGGCCAAACACCGACAGACGGCCGGCGGCGCGCCGATTACACAGCAATTCCGCAGGCTTCAACCCTCCGCGCAAGAGCGCGTTGGGAGGTATTCGTGTGCCGCCAGGATCCATCTCTCGCCTGGTATCCATGTTCGCGCCTTTGCTAATCCCCGCCGACGGCACCAGCTCTCATCGGGCAGATTCCTCGAAACGATCAGCCTGCCAGGGGGAGGTGAAGCCGATCATCACCGCACTTCGTAACCAGCCTGTGCGGCCTGGAACGTCAAAGCGAATATTGTAGCCAATCGAGTCCGCGCGTGTGCGAGCATCGACCATTACGATCAACCGTTCCGCGCAGGGGACGAGGGACCATCGCAGACTTGGCCAGAGGGCCTTCGACTCGCCATGCCACACCAGGGTTCAGCGGATACCAGCCCCTCCCGATCAATGGCGGAAGTACTCGACGCCCATCAGAATGCATGCCGCCAGCATGAACAGAGTGGAGGCAATGAGCATGACGGTATAGACGTTGTAGGGGTGCTTTTGCTCAGCCATTTCTGAAAGAAACCCGATCAGGAGGAAACAATCAAAGTGAACGAGGATCGCGGCAGGAGGCGGGACACGCATGGCCGGCCAACAGCCGCCTGGATGGGACGCTAGTACAACCGAGCGTCGACGCGATCGCCTTCGCGGATGTATCCACGCTGGTAGCTAGTAAGCACTTCAGCCACCGATTTGTCGTCGCGGACCGTACGTACCTTCACGCGCCCCAAGTACTGGCCGTTGCGGTGCACCTCCAGGGTGAAACCCTCCCGGATTCCATCGTCCCGCCCCAGGGAGATTTCAACCATGCCGTTGGTTGCCACGGCCAACACCTGGCCATTGACGGCCGGGGGTGCTTCCAACAGCGTATCGGGCTTGATGCCGAGAATGTCCAGTTTTTCCTTGGCCTTGGTGTAATCACTGGCCAATTGAGACTCGCGTTCCCGCAGGGTTTGGAACGTACCCTGCAGACGGTTGTACTCGTCCTTGGCAGCCACCAGACGCTGGAACATCTGGTCGCGATCGCCGCGAGCATCCACCAATTGCTGGCGCAACAATTCGTTCTCGTCGGTGCGCGCCTTCAACTCCCGCTGCGTTTCCGCTTCCCGCTGGACCAAATCGGTGTGGGCCGATTGGAGTGCAGCCAACTCGGCCTCTTTGCTCGACAGTTCCGACTTGGCCTCGTCCAACTGCGTTTGCAGTGAGGCCAGCGCCGAGACGCGTGCCGCCTGTTCGATGGCTAGCTCCGTTTTGACCTCTTCCAGCAGTTCGGTCAATTCCTGGTTTTTTCGCGTCGCATCGTCGGCCTTTTGCCGATAATCGTCCGCTTGTTGCTTCCAATCGATATGCGTCGCATTGACCACCGCGGAAACGGTGAAGAACACGACGCTCAATACGAAGACGATCGCGATAAAGACTTTACCCAACAGAGTCATACGACATCCCCTAGAGTCGTTTGCAGGCAGCCGGAAAGGGCGGCCTGCGAAGGAAAGCTGCGCTATACTTACAGACGAGATCCAATAGCGTCCCGAAAAGCCGATGGAACGACGGTCCCAGAGGAGTCAATCCAGCCTGGGGTTGCCGACGAAACCGAGGCACCGGTTCCATGCAATATAATTGGGGGCGATTTCAACTGTCAACGAATTCTGAAAAAATAGGCCGACTACACCCTCTGGGGGCTTCAGGTTATCCGGGCATCGCATGCCCTGCCGCCCTAACCCCCACCTTTGGCGTGCGACCACAGAGCGGATTGAGACGGAAATACCGGTTGTGCGGGTAGGGAAAAGAAAACTGCCGGTTGCTAGCAATCGCTGGCCGATAAAAAGGAAGTGTGGTGTTGCTGGAATGCTGCTCCACATGGTTGCATTCCCTTCCTATCGACGTTGCTCTACCCAATCCGGAGGTTCCCGTGAGCAAGAAAGAGACGTTTCGTGTCGTGACCCGGGCATCGGATGGCACGCTGCGGATCCGCGATTTCCCTAGCCCCGACCCGATCCTGAAAATGCACACTCAGATCGGCGTGGACGACAGCAGCGCCGATTTGGCCCTACGTGGTTTGCCGGTTTTTCGGGGACTGATCGGGCCTATTCCCGAAGGGAAGAACATCGTGCGCTATGAATCACCGGAGGTGTTCGAGTTGATGTCCAAGGAGTGGGCCAACAAGAAGAGTAAACGGCGGCGGCGGACGGCTCGCCCTGCCACCGAGTAGGCGTTGACGCGTGCCGCCGGGGGTGGTCGCGATCTCCAGTACTGGCGAAAAATGGTTATGCTGAGTGCTCCGACGTGACCACCTCTTTGGCCAGTCTGCGAGCCGTCTATGTTTGTCGTGCAAATCCTTGTCGCCAATATCGCTGTGCCGCTAGGGCTGTACCTGGCACTCACTGCCGCATGGCTGGTTGGGCAGCGAAACCGATCGCCGCTGGGGGACTCCCCCGAGGCGGCATCGGCGGTAAACGATGGTGACCTGGGGTGGCGGGTGGCTTACGCGGTGCTGTTTGGTTCGAGTCTCTATCTGGCCTTCGCCTTGCGGGGCACATGGTGGCCGTCATGGGATGAATTCTGGCAGCGCATCCCGATCGCGGCGGGCGGAATCGCTTTGGCCGGGATCTTGCCGCTACGGGCAGGGGGTCGGGGAGGCTCGGCAGCCCTCTGGGCCGTACGGCTGGCGGTCGTCGTCGGAGCCGGCTACCTGGTCTTTCCGTCCGGTCCCGGTTGGGAATTCCTCGCGTCAACGAGAGTCCCATGGCTCGGGGCGATGGCATTGGCGGCGGTGGTGCCATGGATCGTGCTGAGCATGGTCAACCGCACAGTCGCCGGCCACCTGTTGTTGGCCAGCCTGCCGGCCTGGGCTGCGGCAGGTTTCTTGACCAGCCAATCCTTCATGAAAGTCACCGAACCGATGCTGGCAGTGGCGACGCTGAGCGGTTCGGCAGGCCTGACATTACTGTGCCTGCGGCGCGTGCCGCCACTTGCCGCGGGCTTGGGTGCCCTGCATTTTGTCGGTGCCGCGGCGATCGCCCAAGCTCAGTTCAACTCCTACCTGGGGCTACCGGACGGCTGTAGTTGGTTTGCCATGCTGCTACCGGCAGGCCTGGCTGCTATGGCGGCATTGGGGTGTTGCATGGCTGGTCGCTGGGGCCAGGCCGCTACGCCTGGACACGGCTCGGTCGGCAGGGAGGCGGGCTGCCATCCTCGATCCGAACCAACGAACAAATGGCTGCTGATCGTGATTTGGCTCACATCGTTGGCGGCCTCGGCAGGGCTAGTCTGGTACGTTCACGCTTCTGTTGAGCAGATGGGGGGAGCCGTTTGAGCGATCCATTGCAATGCATTTTGACCCATCGTGTCGTGGCTATTGTCCGGCTGGACGACTTGACGCAATCCTCGCGTCTGGTACGGGCGTTGTTGGATGGCGGATTGCGAGCCATCGAGTTTACCTTAACCAACCGAGACGCGTTGGCCGTTACCAGTCGCCTGCGACAGGAGTTCGCCGAGTTCTCCGACGGCACCGCCTGCCTGGGCATCGGATCGGTCAAGAGCGTGGCGGACGCCTCCGCGGCGATTCAAGCCGGGGCGCAATTTCTGGTCACTCCCATCGTTTCGACGGCAGTGATCGAGGCCAGCCTGCAGCGCGCAACGCCAGTCGTATCCGGCGCGATGACCCCCACGGAGATTCATCAAGCATGGACCAGCGGTGCCAGCATTGTGAAAGTATTTCCTGCACGCGGGCTTGGCCCGGGCTATATTCGTGACGTATTGGCCCCGATGCCGGAGGTTCGCCTGATGCCAACCGGCGGCGTAGACACGTCGAACCTGGCGGCCTACCTGCGGGCCGGCGCCGTGGCCGTCGGAGTGGGCGGCAAACTGGTCGACGCGGTAGCAGTGCGCGCGGGACGCTGGAGCGACATCCGGTATGCCGCGGAGGAATTGGTCGCCCGCGCGAAGGAGTGCTGCGTTTGAAGATGCACTTCTGCCTTCCCACTTACCCACGGAACTGATCGTGTCCGATTCCTCAGAGCTGCGAGAGGCCACCGACGCGTTTTGCGAATCGTTGCATCACGCCGATCCAGTTCAGGACCAGGCCATCGCCGGTTTTGGCCGTATCCGATCGATCCGCATCCTGGCGCGCGCCCTGAAGATTTGCGCAATTCTCGTAGCGGCCCTGGCCATGCTGGTGGGAGCCGGGGCCTGGTATCTCTACCGCCAGGTACGAACGTACACCTCGGTTGAACCTCGGCAATTGCCGATCGCCATGATCCCCGACGAGCGGTTGGTCGAACTGGAGCAACAGGTGCAACAGATCGAGCAACCAGCGGCACCCGACTCGCCGCCGCCAGAACCAATCGAATTGACGTCCGAGTTGATCAATGGTTTGATCGCGCGCAGCGAACGCTTCCGCGGCCGGGTCTATGTCGAGATATCCGACGGGGTGTTGTACGTTGATGTCAGCCTGCCCACGGAGATCCCCGGGGCCAAAGGACGCTATTTCAACGGTCGGGTCGCCTTGACGTTTTCCTGGGCAGATGATCATCTCGATTGGAAGATTCTGGGGGTCGAATCGGATGGAAGGCCCCTGCCGTTCGGCTGGCTGGAGGAATTGCTGCAGAAAAAGGCCGACGATCTCCTGGCCGCGGACCCGCGAATCGAAACCTGGTTGCACAACTTCGAAGCGGTGGAGATTCGAGCCGACCGGGTGGTGCTGGTGCCGAAGAACCCTCAGCCGGAGGAATCAGAACCATCCAAAGCTCCTGTGGATTCCGAGGAGCAGGATCCCCGCGCAGGAAAGCAGCCCCAGGGTGGGTGACTTGCCATCTCGGTCCCTCTCCGTCCGACCGGTGAGAGGCGATACGCACAGGGGACCGACACCGGCAAGGGTCCGAATCTGTTACACTAGTCTTCAGTGTGACGTCCAGCGAACGTGCCACCATGGCACCCGCGCCGCTCGCCGTGCCCCTGATGCGCCGCCTTGAATTCTCCCGGTGAGTCGCCCAACGACTTTATGCAAAGGAACCATTCCATGTCCGACTCGTCTCACGATGTTCATGCATCGCGCCGCCTGACGCAGCGTTTTGTCGCGTGGAGTTTCGCCATTGCCAGCTCTCTACCCACCACCGGTATGGTCGCCTTGCGTCCCAGCCCGGCATGGAGCCAGGAGGATACCGATGCCCCTGCACAGAAGGTGGAAAACAAATCCGACCAACCCACGCCACAAGACGTACAACGGTTGATCCAGGAACAACAGTTCGATCAGGCGGCCACGATCATCGACGCCGCATTGGCGGAACAGCCTACCAATCCGAGATGGATGTCCCTGGACTCGCAGTTGAACATCTATCTGTTGCGGCTTCAGCCGGAACAGGGCGTGGCCCGCATGCGTCGACAGATCGAATCGGTGCTCAACTCCGAAGAATTGACGGCGCGCGACGCTGCGCGGGTCAGTACGATGCTGCGATACCTGGCCTCGTACCCCAACCCCATGCCAGCGGACGAGAAATTGCAGTTGGTCGATCAAGCCATCGCCAAGGTGCAGCCCGCTCTGTTCGGCGGATCTTTTTTGCCTGACTTGGTGGAAATTAAAGGACGCTTGCTGCTACAAGCCGGTCGGGCCGAGGAAGCGAAACAAGTACTCGACCAGCTCGTGGAAGAATCCCAGCAAGCAGCCCAGTCCGGACAGCCGCAGGACGTTTCCAGTTTTGTCCGGGCCGTGACCAATTACGCATCGCTGCTGGGCGATACCTACCCCGAAGAGAGCAAGCAGTTGCAGGAAGAGGCCGAGGGATTGGTGCGGCAGTTGCTGGCCTCCGACAACCCACAACCCTCTGCGTTCGCTCTGCTGTTGAATTTGAAGATGCCATCCATTTCCAGATCGTTGTATACGGCCCCGCGGGAAGCCGATGCGGAATTGAAAGACCTGGAAGAACTATTGGCGAGTCTGAAAGAGAAGCTGGGAGAAGATGACGCGAGTTTGCGCAATTACGAGCGCTCGCTCTCTTCCTACCGGTCGCGGTTGGAAGCAGCGTTGAAGCGAGAGGAGCTGATCGGCACCATGGCGCCAGAGATCGAAGCCGATGCCTTCGTGGGACAGGAGCCGGTTACCATGGCCGACCTGAAAGGCAAAGTCGTGCTCCTGGATTTTTGGGCCGTCTGGTGCGGTCCCTGCATCGCCACGTTTCCGCACCTGATCGAGTGGCATGACAAGTACGCGGACAAGGGGTTGGTCATCCTCGGCGCGACGCGGTACTACGGGTACGTCTGGGACGACGAGACGAACCGGGCCGTGCGCGGCGACGGCGAGGTAGATCGCCAGGCCGAACTGGCGATGCTGGAGCGATTTCGTCAGGAGCACGGACTGCGGCACGGATTCTTTGTCACTCCCCGCGATAGCGATTACTCGCAGAAATTCTACGTCACCGGTATCCCTCAAGCCGTGTTGATTGACAAGGAAGGTAAAATCCAAATGATTCGCGTGGGATCCGGTGAAGCCAATGCACACGCTTTGGAGGAGAAGATCCAGGAATTGCTGGGTCTGTAGGACGCAATCTCAGAGCAAAGAGAAACGCGAGTTCACACGGCCGCTCGGGCACACTCCCCGGGCGGCCGCTTACCTGGATCGCCCTTGGCGTTGGTCCGCCACGCGCTCTGCCCCACCCCTGACTATCTGCCGCCTTCACCCCGCTTGTTCACTTTCACTCCTTCACCTACCCTGCCATCGGTCATCGCAAAGTATTTACCCGTCACCTGGAGGGCTATACGTTGGCACCCACAATCCGCGCGCATCTTGTCGCCTGTCTCACCATTTTGTTCTGCGGATCGGACCTCGTGCACGCCGAAAATTGGCCCCAGTGGCGTGGCCCCCGCAGCAACGGAATCTCCGTCGAAGAGGGAATTCCCGTCCGTTGGTCGAAGTCGCACAACATCGCTTGGCGCTCCCCCATGCCAGGGCAAGGTGGCGCCACGCCAGTCGTGTGGGACGATCGATTGTTTGTCACTTCTGCCGATGGCGATGACCTGGTATTGATCTGTCTGGACAGTCGCACCGGCGATCGACGTTGGGTCCGCCGGGTTACAACCGGAAATCAGGACGCGCGGGCTGGCGAAGGCAACTCGGCCTCGCCCTCACCCTCGACGGATGGCCAACTGGTTTGGGTATTTTTTTCCAACGGCGTGTTGGCTTGCTATGACAATGACGGCAGGGAGCAGTGGAAATTCGACGTCGGGCAACGGTTCGGCAAATTGGACATCCAGTTCGGAATGACGTCCACACCGGTCCTCGACGGCGACTTTCTCTACCTGCAACTGATCCATGGCCCAATGAAGATGGACGACGATCGGCGGACGGGAAAGGTCATCAAACTGGACAAGCGCACGGGTCGGACGGTGTGGGAAGTCGACCGCCCGACAGAAGCCGTTTTCGAGTGCAAACATTCGTACGCCTCGCCATTTATTTACGACGACGGCCAGCGGCGATTTCTGATCGTTCATGGAGCCGATTGCACCACTGGACATGACTTGGAGACCGGTGGGGAGTTGTGGCGGATGGGACAGCTCAACGGCCCTAGCGACATCAATCCGGGACGGTTCGATCCGACGTTCCGATTCGTCGCTTCCCCCGCCTTTGGTGAAGGGACGATCGTCATCCCCACTTGCAAGGGCGGGCCGACGGTGGCCTTGGAGGTCAACGACGCGCTCCGCGGCGACGTGTCCAACGTGGCCCAGCTGCATCGATGGATTCTTCCCCGAACTCCCGATGTCTCGATCCCGTTGATCGCGGAAGGACTGGTGTATTTATTGCACAAGGACGGTAAGCTGCAGTGCATCGATCTGGATTCGGGTCAGGAGGTTTATTTCGAACGCACCCACACGGCGCAGCACCGGGCCAGCCCGCTGTTGGCTGACGGCCACATCTACTTGTGCGCCAGGGATGGCATGTGCACCGTCGTTCGCGCCGGTCGCGAGTTTCAAATCGTTGCTCGGAATGACTTGGGTGAGCCGATCACGGCCTCGCCCATCGTGGCTGGGGGAACTCTCTTCATACGGACCTACGACGCAGTGTATGCCATCAGGGACCTGAATCCTTAACTCGCACAGAATTCCCTTGGCCGGTGCGTGGGGGCAGGATACAGCCCCCCGATCACACCCTCAAACCAGGCTGACGACCAGGCCGAAGATGAGCACTCCGATCCAGGCGGACCAAGCCAGCGCCGCCGGTTGTTCCAGGGACTTGCCCGCGAGGTAACAAGCATGCACCCGGTGAGGGACTTGCCAGGCGACGAAGCTGCCCAGCGCGAGGGCTAAAGCCAGCACCGGCCGCACCAGCGCGGCAGCCTCTCCATCGGCCTGGGCCAACTGCATCGGCAAAGGCCCGCCCAGCAGCAACGCGCCGGCATAGGCGAACTCGATCCCGGCCGCCACCAGTGCCAATCGGGCCAGCCACCTCCAGGTTCCTCGTGCCGCGGGCGATGCATGTGCAGTGTCCGGCCGAGCCGCCCCGGTCAGCAACAGGGCCGATTGCAGGGCCGTCGCGGCCAGGAGGGCAGCAGCCAAAAAGTGAATCTGTGCCACCCACGGCTGCTCGGGCGACGCCAGCACGTTGCTGGACCAAACGTGAGCAGCCAGGGCGCACACACCGCCGGCAAGAGCCAGCGCGCGGGCCAGGCCAGCCGGATTCCGCGGTGCGGTAGGCGGAATGAACCATGCAATCAACAAACCGACCACCGCCGAGGCGCGGAGGTAGCCCGCGCCGGAGTCCGCCGAGTTCCAGGCGGCGGTGGCGGTCAGGACCATCATCGCAAGCAACAGCCCATTGGTGAACCGCACGGGAACCGCACGCCCCGTCTGCTTTCCACCAGGTGCGCCCTTGCGCCGGCCGGTATCGGCCGCGGCAATACCGGAGCCGCGAGGAACCGACAGGATTCGCAATGCAATGGTAAACGCGAGCACTGCAGTCCAAGCCGATGCCAACCGATCAAGGTCCGCTTGCGCCCCCCATGCCATCATGTGCGCCCGCCCGTGATAAGGCTGAGAATCTCTTCGCGCGATGAAATGTTTTGCCGAAAAACACCGCGCATGGAGGAGGTCAAACAACTGCTCCCAGGCTTCATGATGCCGCGAATGGTCATGCAGGAATGGGTGGCTTCCACCACCACGGCTACTCCCCGCGCATCGAGCTCCTCCTCGATCATCCGGGCGATGCTGTCGGTCATTCGCTCTTGGACTTGGGGGCGACGCGCCACATCGTCCACGACGCGTGCCAGTTTGCTCAAGCCCACCACCTTCCCGTTGGGCAGGTACCCCACGTGGGCTTTGCCGTAGAAAGGCAACAAATGGTGTTCGCACATACTGCAAAACGCGATGTCTTTCACCAGCACGATTTCGTCGTACTGCTCGGTGAAGACGCGTTCGAGATGCAGTCGCGGATTGCGATACAGGCCGGCGAACATTTCCGCATACATCCGCGCCACTCGGGCTGGCGTCTCACGCAGGCCCTCGCGGTCCGGATCCTCTCCCACCGCTGCCAGGATTTCGCGTACCGCGCGCTCGATGCGGGGACCGTCGACTTTCGATTCGGACACTTCGTTTGGCATGAAACCCTTCTTCGGTACAGTGTGTGTTGCCATCGGCAAAGCGGTCGATAGCACGGCATGAAAACTAGCGTATGCTGCGGCAGGATGCAGGCGGGAAACCCGATCGCCAAGGTTCAACACCCGACTCCCACCGACGGATCGCCGGTATCCGGCTCGCTCCCCTCAGCAGTATCTTCAAGGATCGTCTTCAACCACGGCGGAGCGGGACTGCACAACGAGAGCGGGCGATCGTCCAGCGGATGCCGGAAAGCCAGCTTGGCAGCATGCAAGCACATCGGAGGATCGTCCCCCGCCAGCGTCTGCCGGCCCCCGCGCTGTCGGCCTGGCCGATACATGGGATCTCCTACCACCGGTATGCCCATCGCCCAGGCGTGCACGCGAATCTGATTGGTACGTCCAGAATAGGGGCGTGCTCGAACCAGCGTTTGACCGCCGGCCAGCCTCCGGACCACCTCGAAACGCGTGGTGGCTGGTTGTCCTCGCGGATCGGTGTCACGGCCACCCGCCTCGCCCTGTGCATGATCGGAAATCGGTGCAGTGAAGTCGGTCGCTTCCCACTGGGGATGCCCGTCAAGCAGCGCGAAATAGGTCTTCTCGACCGCTTGGTCAGCAAACTGTTGCGCTAGCAATTTTGCCGCTCGATGCCTCCGCGCCAGCAGCACCACGCCGGTGGTGTTGGCGTCCAGGCGATGTACCAGGTGCAGCACTTCGCCGGAGTACACCTGCTGCAACAGCCAAGTCAATGAGTTTCGCTGGAACCGGCCGCACGGATGAACGGGCAACGGCGCTGGTTTGGCCACCGCTACCAGCCAATCATCTTCGTAGATCAAATCGATATCGGGGTTGATAGGCGGTTCGGTCGTATCGGGCATGTGGTGCAGGAATCCCTGGCCTTCTCGGACGACTTCGCCCGGCTGGCAAACGCGAAAAGGCGTGGGGCCGAATTTATTGTGGGTGAGCAGCCCTGCCTCGATCGATGCCACCCATTGCTCGCGTGGCGTTCCCGGAAAACGCTGGGTTAGAAAATCGATCAAACGCTGGCCTGCGAAGCCGCGCGGTACGTAGATCGGTCGCACGTGGTCGTAGGGAGTGCACCCCGGTTGGGAGGCAGCCAATTCCCGCACGCGTCGCCGGTGCGATTCCCGCTCGCTTTCCCGCTTCTGGCTGGGATCCTGGTAGCAGCGAGGACAATATTTTCCGAACATGAATTTCCCGCTGGCAACGTCCTCGGCGGTCACCACCGACTGACAGGCGAAGCACAGCATATGCCCGGTCGGTTGCAAGTGCGGGTCCAGGGCCACCCTTCCATCGAACACGAAGCAGTTTCCCCGGTAATGAGCGCCGCCACATTCCTCGAAATACTTCAGGATTCCTCCTTCGAGTTGGTAAACATGCCGAAACCCGGCCTGTTCGAGCAGCGGACCAGCCTTCTCGCATCGGATACCTCCGGTGCAAAACATCACCACCGGTTCGTCCTTCGCCTCCGGAGGCAATCGGTCGATCGCCTGAACGAACTCACGGAAGTGATGAATCCCCAAGTGTTCCGCCCCTTCGAAAGTCCCCAGTTCAACTTCGTACTCGTTCCGGACATCGAGCAATCGTACTTTGCGGCCCTCCTCCAGCCATCGTTGCAACTGACGCGGGGGCAACTTGGGGGAAGTGCGTTCGGCGGGCCGGATCGTCGGGATTCCTAGCGGTATGATTTCTTTCTTGATGCGCACCAGCATACGGCGAAACGGAACCGTGGCGCTGCGGCTGAACTTCCCCTCCAGGTCCTCCAACCCTCGAATCGTGCGGAGATAGTCGAGCAAGCCCCGTACGGCATCCTCTTGCCCGGCGACGAACAGATTGATGCCTTCATGGGAAACCAACACGGTTCCCCGCAGGCCCAATTCGACGCACCGCTCGCGGATCGCCGCGCGCAATCGATCCAACTCCGCCAGCCGCGTGAACTTGTACGCAGCCAGGTTCAGTACCGGAGCCGCCCCTGCGATCGGCTCGGTCGACGCTTGCATTGCACCCCCCAACTGGCTACTCGCTCTCATGGAAACTCAGACTCGAATCCCATTTTTTTCTAGATCTGGCAATCCCGCAATGGTAGCGAAGCGCCAGAATTTGGTGTCGGGGCGGAGCCAAGATACAAAGAATTGGTATGATGGTTGGGTATAGCGCTGAATGGCTAGAATGGTCGCTGGTACTCTGTGGTGAAGGGGAAAAGTGGGATCACAGTGATCGGACCACGCGCGGGGGACTATCGAATCGCGACTCCTTTTCCCAGGAGGCCCACCGAGTGCAGAACGATTCCTCACGCGGTAGCATCGAGCTGCTCTGCCGGATCCAATCCGCAGAATTATGAGGCATTACGCCGGCAGCAGCAGCGGCAGAGCACGGGAAAGTTGAAGTTCGCTGGGAGTCGCTGCAGCAGCGCGGCTGGAGCAGCGGAACAGGACAAAAGGATACGTCGGAAATGCAGCCCAACGCACACGCCCAACGCCGCAAGCTGCAATTGCGCATCGAGCCCCTCGAACCGCGGCGTTTGCTGGCGGGTTTGACGGTCTCCGTGTACCTCGACAACGATGCCTCGGGCAGCTTCGGTGCGGATACAGACTCACCGGCCGTGCATCGGCTTGTATTTCTGGACACCAACCGTGACGGCCGCTACCAACCGTCGGAACCCTTGCGCGCCACCGATGTGCTGGGGATGGCAAAATTCGACGGGTTGGATCCGGGCGAGTACGTAGTCGGTCTGTTGTCGAATCCGGACAGCCAGCGTCAGACGACAGCGATCGCGCCCGCGGCCAAGAGCGAATCCTTGTCGGACCTGCCGGGGAACCAGATTCTGGTCAGCGGCGACTTTTCGGTAGTTTGGTCGGACGATTCCGACAATCGGCTGGTCCCCGTTTCCTCCCCCTTCGCCGACCTTGCTCCGGTTCAACTTCCTGGCACCTTGCAGGACTGGATGCGGATCGGCCCTGACGTGGCATTGCTCAGCCTGGTTCCCGAGGAGTTTGGGGGCGATCGAGTATTCCGATTCGATCTTCGGTCCGGACAATTGCAACCGCTATCGGCGGTCGACCTGTCGGATTCTCAGTACATTGCCAGTTTTTTGCCAGCCATTTCTGGCTCCGAAACCTGGCTGGCGGTGATCACCGACGGCACGTCCTATCGATTGATGGAAGGCTCGGTGCAGGGGGACAGCGTTGAGTTGGCGGATCGCCAGGCCCTCGGCTCCTCCCAAGTGGTGGCTCTGCCAGATGGGCGCATCGGCTTGATCGCCCGTGCGGCCTCCGGTGCAGACAGCCTGCGCATCGTCGACCCGACTGGGGCGACGTTGCATCGGGGCGAAGTGGAGTTGTTCGGACCTGCCCAGTCCCTTTCCGCCTCGCCGGACGGTCGCTGGATCTCCGTCGAACTTCAAACCGGTGGCATCCAGGTGCTGGAGTATGCGCAGGACCAGTTGATTTCCCGAGCCCTGCTTTCTCAAGCCGCGTTTCCCGTGGCGGTGTATGGCCAGAATTTGATTTCCGCCGCCGGTAAGGGCCAAGCCACGGGGGTGACGGTCTGGAGCATGCGCGACTGGATTCCGATCCGTCGTCCCCAACTCAGTCGCGGGAGCATCGTTCGTTCGATTGCCATCAGCCCGCTGGGGGATCAAGCGGTGTTGGCGACCGATGGTGGCATCGAAGCGTTGGACTTGGCCAGTCCGATGGGGACACCGGTTTCGGTCCATGAGGGGGCAGTCGCTGCGGCCCAGATCGGAGTCCGCGTCGTCAACCCTGGTGTTCCTCCGGTTGCTCCGTCCCAACTGAATCGAACGGTGGCCGAAGATGGCTCCGACCACATTGATTTGTTAAGTGAATTGGGAGCCACCGATGCGGACGGCGATCCGTTGTGGGTTCAATCCGTTTGGGCTCCCCAGCATGGTTGGCTGGAAATGGAACCGACCGGCGAATGGCTCTACCGGCCGGTGGCGGATTACCACGGTCCGGACAGCGCTCGGATCCGCATATACGATGGAATGCACGCTACCGACGTGACGCTGCGGTGGACCGTGCAACCGGTGGACGATCCGCCCCAGGACCTGATCGCGACCATGCTGGCCACACCGGAGGACGCGCCGCACGGGACCCTCGTCGGCCACGTATCGGTGGTCGATCCGGACGGCCAGACCGATTATCGCATTACCACTTCGGATCCACGATTTGAGGTAGTCGGTGGCCAGATCCTGTTTACCAATGGATGGCTGGACTATGAAGCATCCGCGGGAGTCTCCATGGAGCTTCGCGTAGTCGATCCGATTTTGGGTACAGTAACCGTCACCCGAAGCGTGGATCTGCCCCTGATCGACGTCAACGAACCACCTTTGGGCTTCGCATGGGAAGGCGCGATGGTGGCCGAGAACGATCCGGCAGCGACCATCGGTACCTTGCGCGTGATCGACCCGGACGTGGGCTCTGAGTACCTCGTCGAAGTGTTGGATCCGCGTTTCGAATGGCGCGACGGTCAATTGAAATTGGTCGAAGGAGTCGCGTTGGATTATGAAACCGAATCAACCATCGCGGTGACTGTGATCGCCACGGAAGCGCAGGGAGCGGGGCACGAAATCGCCCAAACGATCACGATCAGTGTTGCGGATGCCAATGACCCGCCCAGCGGTATCGAGCTGAGCAAGACGGAAGTCCCGCGACTAACCGAAGGCGCCATCGTCGGGTTGGTGGACGTGGCAGACCCCGATGGCGACCCGTACCAGATCACGGTGCTCGACGAACGGTTCGAAGTCGTCGAGGGAGTGCTGAAGGTCCGCGATACGGTGACGGTCGACGAATCCGAGCAAACCGAGATCGAAGTCGAGTTGATCGCCACGTCGGACAATGGAGATCAGATCACGCAGCGCATTCCGATCGTGGTCGCTCCTCCGCGTTCACCCCACCAGAACCCACAGAACCCCTTGGACGTCAACGGCGACGGTATCGTCACCCCACTGGACGCTCTCATCCTGATCAATGATTTGAACCGCAATCCGTCCGGTGACCTTCCTGCTGGCGGCGCCGGCGGTGAAGGTTCTCCCATCAAGCCGGACGTCAATGGGGACGGCATTCTTTCGCCGCTGGACGTGCTGATCATCATCAATGATCTCAACAATGCCCGCGGCGGGGCCAGCGAAGGCGAATACGTGGCCCGGCCCGAACCCGCCGCCGGGGCTCCCCCACTGGAAAGCCTACCATCGGACGATGCATTGGCGGCCCACCGCCGAGATCGCGAACTGGAATTGCTCATCGAACAAATCGCAGAGCAACACAGGGAGCGTTGAGCTCCCACAGGCGTATGCCCGCCCCGCGGCTATTCTATTCGCCTCGCAGGGTGAAGGTCGACTCGGTCTTCACCAGCGCCAAGTCGTCGGGAAACGTGTGAATGGCTTGGATCCGCAAGCTGCGGCGGCGGGAATCGATGTGAATGAAACTCACTCCTCCGATCGGGATCCGGCCGCTGGCATTGAAAAACTGGACCAGATCATGATCGCTGCCGGAATCCTTCAGTTGCTGCTGGATCATCCAAAACATCTCGGCAGGTAATCGTTCCAGCCCACAGCGAAAGCGGTAATGGAAAGTCTCGTCGATCTGCAGCGCATCGCTGGTCGAATCTCGTAGCGGCAGTTCCAGAATGTGACGCGTGGACGGGATCAACTGATGGCTGGAAGCCGCGATTTCCGTCAACGTTTGCCCGTCACTGCGGATGACCAGAAAATGCCCGTCGGACGTGATGTTCAAGTCAGCCGAATAAAACTGGCGTTCGATGCGATGCGTCTTGAAAATCTGGAACAGCTCGGGATGAACAGACCTACCCAGCAACCGGAACGTCAACTGCGCCACTTTGGGGCGTGTGGTTGAAATGTCCATGCTGGGAAATCCCCGGATAGAATTTGGTTCGACGAAATGCAGTCTGGAATACCATACTGTCCAACCGTACGCGTGATTGGCTGCTGGTCGACGTCCGCTCGTCATCGCTGCTGCTCCATTATAGTCGGCCCTGCGCGGTCGCACCAAGATCAGGTTGCGACGTTCCTTTGCCGCGTTTACCTGCGGTGCGCGGGGCAATACCCCAGCCGGTTGCACGGCGCCTGCTGAAAAGGCCGAGAAAGGAGAGATCGAGGGAGTCCCTGGTGGCGACCATCCAGCAATCGAGAGGCTGGCCTGCTGCGCCGAGTCCCTGGCGGCGGCGGAGCACCGGGCGGCTCACACTCGCCGTTCGCACGGCATGCCGTTTTTTTGGCGGGCACAATTGCGGAACACATTTCCCCCTTGCGCGTGCGGGATGTGCATGGCACGGCCCTACCCGGTAGCGGAATCCGATGGCGGTCTTCTCCCTGCCTGTTCAGCCCGCAATGGGTGTATCCCTTACCACCGGTTTCGAGTACATTTTACGCCTTTCCGAGATGCATGTCCGTGCTGGATGCACATGCGGGCCAGCATGTTCCTCCCTCCGACCCTCCGCTGCTCAACGTTCGCACGGTGAAGACTATCCACGCAGTATCGGTATCGAGTGAAATGGTGCCGCTGGCCAAGAGCGGCGGGCTGGGAGATGTCTGCGGCACCTTGCCCCCGGCCTTGCAGCAAGTCGGTTGCCAGGTTACCTGTTTTCTTCCCGCCTATCGCTGTGCTTTGACCAGCGGTCTACCCATCAAGCCGACTCCGATCGCTTTTACAATTCCGATGGGCGGCAAGTTTGTTGCCTGTCGGTTGCTGGAAACGGCACTACCACAGGGGCAGGTTCCTGTTTACTTGATCGACCAACCCCAGTACTTCGATCGCGTGGGCTTGTATGGAGACGCCCACGGCGAGTACCGGGACAACTGCGAACGGTTTTGTTTTTTCTCCCGAGCCGTGGTGGAAGCCATCGAACAGCTCGGTCTGACGGTCGATATCGTACATTGCCATGACTGGCAAGCCGGGCTGGTGCCGGCCCTGGTTCGCGCGCGTTACAAACAATTTCGCTGGATGGAATCCGCCCGGTCGATCATGACCATCCACAATCTGGCCTACCAGGGGCAATTCTGGCACTTGGACATGCCGCTGACGGGACTGGGGTGGGAGCATTTCCACTGGCAGGGCATGGAGTTCCACGGGCATTTGAACCTGCTCAAGACAGGCATTGTGTATGCGGACAAGATCACGACGGTCAGCCCCACCTACGCGCGTGAGATCATGACGCCGGAACAGGGCTGCGGTCTGGATCCGGTATTGCGACAGAGAAGGGCGGATCTGTACGGCATCGTCAACGGTGTCGACTACAGCCAGTGGGACCCCCGCTGCGACCGGCACATTCCTCATCAGTACGGTCCCGAGAGTTGGCCCGAAGGGAAGGCCGCCTGCAAACTGGCTTTGCAACAGGAATTGGGATTGGCCACCAGTCCCGGCACACCCCTGGTGGGCATCGTCAGCCGATTGGTCGATCAGAAGGGTTGGGACCTGATTGTTCCCCTGTTGGAACGATGGGGCGGAACGCGGGAAATCCAATGGGCCATCTTGGGTACGGGTGAACAGCGTTACGAGCGCAAACTCCGCGAACTGGCTGCGCGGCACGCACCGCACATCGGCGCGCGACTGGAGTTTTCCGAAGGCTTGGCGCATCGAATCGAAGCCGGCGCTGACATGTTCCTGATGCCCAGCCGCTTCGAGCCGTGCGGCTTGAATCAGCTCTACAGCTTGAAGTACGGCACGGTCCCGGTGGTCAACCCCACCGGTGGACTGGCCGACACCGTGGTCGATGCGACGCCCGAATCGATCGCTGCCGGAACCGCGACTGGATTCCACATGGCCGAGTATTCACTGCGGGGCTTGGAACAAGCGATGGAGCGGGCGATCGACGTCTATACCCACCAGAAATCGGTATGGGCCCAAATCGTGTTGCGGGGCATGCAGGAAGACTGGTCGTGGGGACGCAGCGCTCAGCAATACCGTCAGGTTTACGAAGATACGCTAGCCCCGCGCGATCGCGGCCGGTTGCCATCCACCGAATCATAGCGAACACCATGGGCGACGCTCCGAATCCCACCAGCAGCGAAATGCGGTACGACTGGCTCGCCGACCGGTGGGTCATCATGGCCCCCAATCGAACCCGGCGGCCCGACGATTTTCGCCGCCTGCCGCCTCCCGCTGTCGATCCATCGCAATGTCCTTTCTGTGCTGGCCGCGAAGCGGAAACGCCACCGGAAATTGCGGTTTACCCGGCCCCGCAGGGGAAGGGCGGATGGCAGGTGCGGGTCGTTCCCAACAAGTTTCCTGCGGTGCAGGCCAATTCCGATACTTGGCCAGTGACCGGGAATAGCGCCCCCACCTGGATTCCCCGCGATATCGATCTGTATCAGCGGCGGGAGTTGACGGGCGGGCATGAAGTGATCATCGAGAGCCCGCAGCATTTTACGTCGCTGTCCCAACTGGAGCAGGGGGCTGTCGCCACCGTCTTCCATGCCTTCCGCGATCGGTTGTATCACTGGCTGGAGCAGCAACGGATCGCCTATGCGGTGGTCTTCAAGAATTCGGGCCTGGACGCGGGCGCCTCCCTGGCGCATGTTCATTCGCAATTAATAGCAACCGATACCGTGCCCGCCGATGTTTTGCGGATCGACCAGCGTATGCAATTGTTTTTGCAGACCGAATCCGAATGCGTGCTGTGCCGCATGGCAGCCAGCGAGATCGAGCAGGGGGTACGACTGGTCGAACAAACCGCGCGACTGGTAGCATTCTGTCCTTTCGCCAGCCGCTTACCTGGTTCGATCACAGTCCTGCCCTTGGAACACAGCAGCGGTTTCGAATTAGCCGACGATGCGACCATCGAGGAGCTGGCCCTGCTGATGTATCGCCTGATCCGTCAGTTGGAATTGTGTTATCCCGACGCGGCCTACAACTTCGTCATTCATACGGCACACACCGGTACGCGTAATTCGCCAGCCTTCCACTGGCGCATCGAAATGTTCCCTCGATTGACGAAGGTTGCCGGATTCGAATGGGGCAGCGAGTGCTACATCAACCCTGTGTTGCCGGAAACCGCCGCCGAACGACTGCGTCAGGCCGGACACATCATCGCTGAGCAAGACGATCGCGCGCATCACACCAGCAACCGCTGACGCGCGCACCGCTGGTCGATCCACGAACGTGCAGCAATTGGCGAACCAGGTGCGCTGTCTGACGTGGCAACTGCGATTACTTCCCGGCCATGGCCGGAAACATTTCGCGAGCCATTTGAATGCCGGCCGGACCCACCAGCACGACGAAGATGCCGGGAAAGATGAACAGAACCAACGGGAAAATCAGCTTGACGGCCGTCTTGGCCGCCTTCTCTTCGGCGATTTGCTGGCGGCGGGTCCGCATCGATTCGCTTTGCACACGGAGGGCATTGGCAATACTGGACCCGAACTTATCGGCTTGAATCAAGATGGATGCCAACGCCCGCAGATCGTCGACTCCAGTACGCGCCCCCAAGTCGGTCAGCACTTCGTTGCGCGGACGCCCCATCTGCAATTGCAGGTTGCACAGACCGAATTCGTGGGCGATCACGGGATAGCATTTTTGCATTTCTTCGGCCACGCGGCGCATAGCCTGGTCCAACCCCAAACCGGCTTCCACACACACCACCAACAAGTCGAGCGCATCCGGCAACCCCAAGAAGAGTTGGGTTTTTCGTCGACTCCTGAGATACGCCAAGGCCATGGTGGGGAGATAGAAGCCCAAGGCACCCACCACAAAAGTTCGCACCAGTGCCCCATAGGTCAAACCGTAAGCGAAGACCGATACCCCACCTCCGGCCAACAGGAACGCGACGGCGAAGATCCCGCGGAGAGCTAAGTAGCTGAGCACAGCCGATTCGCTGCGGAATCCAGCCTCCGACAATTCCTGCCGCAGTTTCGACATATCCTTTTCGTTGGTCGGCGTCAGCGGTTTGGCGAATGTCGGCGAGGCCTTTTCCAACACGCGGGAGAGGGCTTCGGATTTCTTCGCTTCCTTTTCATTTTCGGCCACAGCCCGCCGTGGATCGCTGAGCGCTTGCAAACGCTTCGATGTTCGGTCACGACCGCTCATCAACGTGTCCAGCACCAGCCAGGTCAGCGCACCGATGGCGACGAATGTCGCCCCGATGATCAGCAGGAATTGCGTATCGATGCTTCCCAGTTCCATGGCGACCTCACACCTTGATATTGATAATCTTGCGAATCACCAGCGCACCGAGCAACTGCATAACCAGTGCACCCGCCATCAATTTGCGTCCCGTTTCATCACGAAACAGGACCATGGCATAGTCATAGTTCAAATAGAGCATGACCCCGAACAGGACGGGAGGCAGTGCCAGCAACACAACGCCGGACAACCGCCCTTCGCCAGTCAGGGCCTGAATCTGCCCATCCAGCTTGAAGCGCTCGCGGATCAGTTTGCCGATTTTGTCCATGATTTCAGCCAGATCGCCACCAGTCTGCCGTTGCAACACAACGGCCGTGGCAAAGAATCGCAGGTCCATATTGGGAACGCGGAGGGTCATGCCCTCCAGCGCTTCCTCCAAGGTCAACCCGAGATTCTGCTCTTCGAACGCGCGGCCGAATTCCTTGCCAATCGGATCGGGCATCTCTTCGGCAACCAGACTGAATCCGGATCCCAACGAATGTCCAGCCCGCAGCGACCGGCTCAGCAACTCCAAGGCCTCTGGCAGTTGTTTGTTGAACTCGTTGAGACGCTTCTTGCGTTTCATGATCAACCACAGCACCGGCAATCCCCCCAACAGCAATGCGACAGCAGGGGCGGCTAGATTGGGAAGCGGCGTGACCAGCACGGCCACTACTCCGAATGCAGCCAGGGCGACGCAAATGGCCAGGAACTGCGAAGCCGAGATGTTGACATCGGCTTGTTCCATGATGTGCAAGATATTACCGAACCGGCTGAGAATCTCCTCGGCCAGCGTTCGCGTTTCGCTCAACGAATTATTCATCAGCAGCGTCGATTGTCCGGCGCCGTCGCTGTCCCCTCGGGATTTGCCCACCAGGGCATGCAACCGATGCATGGCACGCTCGTCGTCGGGGCGCATGACATACGCCGCGGCGCCGACCAGTGCTGCCACACCGACTCCCACGGAGATCACGATGACAATCGGCAACATGGCAATACCTCGTGTAAACACTTTGAAAACAACAGATTCATCGGTGATGGCCGCTGGCCGGAACGGCTACTGTGTAGCCCTACCTGAGGCCTGCCGCCCCGGGTTGGCTCAGTTCCTCCGGTCAGGCGTCCAACAATCGTCGCTGGCGGAACGCGCTGGCCGGCAATCGCACGCCTGCCGCTTCCAGTCGGTGCATGAACGACGGCCGTACACCGGTACACTCGAAGTGACCGTAGGCTTTGCCTTCCGCATCGATTCCATCCTGCACGAAGCGATAGATATCCTGCATGACGACCGTATCCTGCTCCATGCCGACGACTTCGGTAATATGGGTCACGCGTCGGGGACCGCCCTGCAACCGGTTGGCTTGAATGATCAAATGGACTGCACTGGAGATTTGCTGGCGTATGGCTTTGATCGGTAGTTCAAATCCGGCCATCATCACCAACGTTTCCAATCGTGCGATGCCATCGCGAGGATTGTTGGCGTGGACGGTCGTCAGCGAACCATCGTGGCCCGTGTTCATCGCTTGCAACATGTCCAGGGTCTCGCCGCCGCGACACTCACCGATGATGATCCTTTCCGGCCGCATACGCAAAGCGTTCTTTACCAGGTCGGTCGCCGTTACCGCCCCCTTGCCTTCGATGTTCGGTGGCCGCGTTTCCAGCCGCACGACGTGGTCTTGTTGCAATTGCAATTCGGCGGCATCTTCGATAGTGATGATCCGCTGGTCGTTGGGTATGAAACTGCTCAAGGTATTCAGCAATGTAGTCTTTCCGGAGCCCGTACCACCGCAGATGATCATGTTCAATCGGGCCTTGATGCATCCTTCCAGCAGCATCACCATCTCAGGTGTCAACGCCTTGTAATTCAACAAATCTTCCAGCTTGAGCGGATTGGACCCGAACCGGCGGATGGATACCGCCGCTCCATCCAATGCCAGAGGGGGGATGATGGCATTGACCCGTGAACCATCCTCCAAGCGGGCATCGACCATCGGGCAGGTCTCGTCGACACGCCGACCGACTTTCGATACGATGCGGTCGATGATCTGCATCAAGTGCTTGTTATCGCGGAACTGCACGTTGGTCTTTTCCAACCGTCCTCGCCGCTCCACGTAGATGCTTTTCGGTCCGTTGATCAGAATATCACTGACGCTGCTGTCCTTGAGAATCAGCTCCAGCGGGCCCAAACCGAAGGTCTCGTCCAGTACTTCATCGATCAATCGATCGCGTTCGGCGCGATTGAGCAGCGTGTTTTCTTGATCACACAAATGCTCGACGACCAGGCGGATCTCCTTCCGCAGTTGATCGCCCTTCATATCGCCAATGCGGGACAGATCCAGTTTTTCGACCAGCTTGTTGTGAATTCGACGCTTGGTTTCGTCGAATTCCTCCGCCTTGGAGCGTTCGGGATTGCGTAGCGGCTGATTGAGCGTCTTCATGGCTTCTTGCAACTTGAGGAAACACCGACTTCCGGCGGAGCGCGGAAGGACCGCAACGGCTGCGGCGGCACCGCCGGACAGATAAACCTTGTGGCCAGATAGGATTTCGCTGAAGAAACGTAGCTTACGCTTGGCGCAGCGCTTGCCACCGCGGCAGTCCTATCCCACCAACGATCGGGGGCAGATGCTGGCTTTACCGGTCGTTCCGGTTGTGCGGGTCCACCGCCCGGCTTCGCAATGCCTGAAGATAGACGCGGGCGGCATCGGGCATGTAACCGCGCACCGAAGTCTGCTGCGCCGCCTCGAGGTACTGCAGCGCCTGCGGAATGTCTCCGCGGGCGTCGCAGTAAAGTCCAGCGTACAGCTGCGCATAGAACAAGGCTCGCTCTTTGGCCTCCGCCGCGAGCGCATCGTTATTCTCTACCTGGGCGATCAGTTGAGCGGGCTGCAATTCGCCTCGCAACATCCGCAGCACCTCCATCATCGGCGGCCGAGGGTCACCGCGGCTGGGGATCAGTTGCGTCTGGGCCACGTCCGCTCCTTGTCGTTTGGCCACGCAGAGATAATGCCAGGCGGAATTCTCTACGTCATCCGGATTGACTTCGCGATGCCTTGCAAATTGCTCGGCTGCCGCCTCCCACTGCGCACAGGTCGCCAATGCGATCCCACGTTGCCAGTTGTAGGGCAACGATTCCGGTCGCAGCTCCACGGCCCGCTCGAACAACGGTAGGCTCTCGGCCGGATGCCCGCTGCGGTACATCAACTCGCCGGCTTCTTGCCAGACCGAGGCCGCATCCCCCGCCTGTTGGGTGGCTTCACGCGCCAGCTTCATCGTGCGTTGGTAGTCCCCAGTGGCCAAAGCAGCCCGCGCCGCGGCCAACTTGCCGCCAACCGCCGCGCGTTCCGCTTCTCGCTGGCCCAGCGTGGGAACAGCCCCCATGCAAAAAACCAGGTAGAACACCATCGGGCACCGCATACACGCGCGAGCGGACATCGGTGGAGCTCCTTGCAAGGCGTACGAACAATGGATACGGTCAAGAGGTATCCAGCAATCCTACAACAGATCCAGTGAACTCATACTGCAAAGTGTACCTGATGGCAGGCCATCGTACCTTGATTCGCGACGCCAACGTCGTCTTTCCTGACCGTGTCGCCCAGACGCATGTCCTCCTGGCTGACGGCAAGATCCTGGCCGTCGATGCCGACCGCCATCAGTCGGCTGACGAAGTCGTCGAGGGCGCTGGGCTGTACCTGATGCCGGGAGTGGTCGATGACCAGGTCCATTTTCGCGATCCAGGCCTGACGCACAAGGAAGACATCGAGACGGGCAGCATCGCCTGTGCGGCTGGAGGGGTGACCACATTTCTGGAAATGCCCAATACCATCCCTCCGGCTGTCGACCGGGCAACGTTGGCGCAGAAGTATCGCCGGGCGGCAGAGGTCAGCCGGGTGAATTTCGGTTTTTACATCGGAGCGACGCCTACCAACCTGGACGAACTGAAAGCTGCCCAGGACATCCCCGGCATCAAGATCTTTATCGGATCCAGTACGGGCAACCTGTTGGTCGATGATCAATCGGCCCTCGAGCAAATATTTGCCGAAACCACGTTACCGATCTGCGCGCACTGCGAAGACGAAGCGACGGTTCGCGCGAATCGCGAACGTTTGGGAGAGCCGTTGCGCGTGCACGATCACTCGCGTATTCGCGATGCGGCAGCCGCCCGGATCGCCACGGCACGGGCGGTCGACCTGGCGGTCCGCCATCTACACCGTTTTCATGTCCTGCATGTCAGTACGGCCGATGAGATCCCGATCGTGCGCGGCAAGGCTCCATGGGTGACCGGCGAGGTCTGCCCTCACCACCTTTTCTTTTCAGTCGAGGATTACGACCGCTTGGGCACGCTGGTGCAAATGAATCCGTCGGTCAAGACTCCGGCTGACAATGCAGCGTTGTGGCAAGCTCTGCTGGATGGTGATTTGCAAGTGATTGCAACCGACCACGCCCCTCATACTTGGGAGGAAAAGCAAAGGGCCTATCCGGATTCGCCCAGTGGCATGCCAGCCGTAGAAAACAGCCTGGCCCTGCTGCTGAATCAGCACGTGCAGGGCAAGTGCTCGCTGCCCCAAATCGCACATTGGATGAGCGATGCGCCGGCCCGCGTCTGGGGGCTGGTGGGGAAGGGTCGAATCGCCCCCGGATACGACGCGGATCTGGTGCTGGTCGACCTGACTCTGGAGAGGACCATCGACCACCAGCGGCAGCGCACCAAGTCGGGCTGGAGCGCGTGGCATGGAGTCCAGTTGCGTGGCTGGCCCATCCGCACATGGGTCGGCGGCCGCACCGCATTTCGGGACGATGAGGTATCGCACGAGGTCCGCGGAACCGCCGTGCGATGCGACCACCAACGCGGTGGTTACTGGGCGACGCCCGACGGCATTGGAACCTGACACCGTGCATCTCGTCCACGGGGCTCGGCCAGTCCTAACGGGTTGGGCGCATGTGGGGGTTTCGGGTAGAGTAATTGCGTTGTGTTTCGCAACCGAATCCAGAAGAGTTTTCCACTGGTCCCAACGGCCACCGCCATGCAAGCAGAACGCATCGACCCCGCCACGATCCAAATCGTCCCGTTCCCACACCCAGCGCTGCGGCATCCGGCCAAGCCCATCCGCCGCGTCGATGGACTGCTGCGCGATATCGTGGGGCGCATGTTCGATTTAATGTACGAGCATCGCGGTGTTGGTCTAGCCGCTCCGCAGGTCGACCTGCCTCTGCGCCTGTTTGTCATGAACGCGAGCGGACAACGGGGCGAGGGTGTCGAGCGCGTGTTGATCAATCCAGTGGTAAGCCGGCCGCGGGGCAGCGATGAAGCAGAAGAGGGCTGTTTGAGTTTGCCCGGCGTGCATGGCATCGTCATGCGGCCCAAGACAGTCCACGTACATGCTTACGACCTGTCGGGAGAAGAATTGGATGAAGATTTCACGGGATTCGAAGCTCGCGTCATCCAACACGAACATGACCACCTGAACGGCCTGTTGTTTATCGATCGGCTGCAGGAAAGCGCCTTGGTTGAAATCGAAGATGCGGTGCAGGAATTGGTCGATGACTTCCGCGGGCGGCAGCGGCAGGGTGAAATTCCCCCCGATGAAACGCTGCGCGAACAGTTGCTAGCTTGGGAATCGATGTAC
>RFIQ01000045.1 GCA_003695565.1 Planctomycetota bacterium
CGCCCTGAGGCCGGCCCAGCAACCCTCTTCCAGGCACGGCAGAGTCCCTTTCGGCGAAAGGGCCCCACGTGACATGCAACCGACCGTGAGCAACTCGAGCGTGCGCGCGTATCGATACCGGCAAAGAGCTCAACGCAAAGGCGCAGAGATGCAAAGACGCCAGGGTAGCAGGAGGCTGCCGATCGGGCTGGTGAGTTGACGCCTCGATGCGAGCGAGCATGCCATATCATGGCGCCACGATCGCCGTTGCGTCCATCATCGCCCCGGGTGCTGTGGTCCCTCTCGCTCGCCCTCCCGCGGGAAGCATTGAGTGATCAGTCGGGGCAATGCTTCGTTCACCGGGTCGATCTCAAGCTTCGATCGACCAGGCACACTACAGAACGCCGCATCAAACCACTCCCCGGCTGCGACGCGTCAACCGAAGAATCAAAGCAACCGGTTGTGCCGATTGTGCGCTGTATGCAGGCCCGGCGGCGAACCGCCCGGTCTTCCCGTGTGCGATTCCGCAACCTTCAGGCACGCTGCAAGCTAGGCTTTTGCGTCTAGTTCTACCGGTTGCCCTTCCGCTGCACGGGGGATCCGCCGAACTGCCGATTGAACCGCAGGGGAAATTGCTGGAATGAGTTTCATCCGACGCTACTGGATTGCCGGACTGGTCGTCGTCTTGGTGATCATCCACGCGATCATCATTGGCTACGTGCGCGCCGAGGCGACTAAGGTCAAGGTGGCGGCCAGCAATGAAATCCCGCTGGGCGTGTACTATGTGCAATCCACCGACAAGAACTGGCTCACCCAGTTGCGAGTCCACGTGGTCGTCAGTCCCGAGAAGCGCATGGCTGCCAAGAGCACGATCGAGCGCCATCGTTGGACGCTGCATGAGGTCGTCGAGGAAAGACTGCGGCAAATGGACCCTAAATTCCTACGAGATGCGGTGCTGCTGGAGATCAAGGAGCAGATTCGCGTGGCCCTGGATGAAGAACTCAAGGATGACGTCATCGAGAAGATCGTCATCAACGATCGCATGGACCTGCCCGTGCACCGGTTTGACTATGGCCCGGTATATGATCCCACGCACCCCGAGCCGATTTTCACCTCCCAGCAGGCCAGTGATGCATCCGGCGATTCGGCCGCCGAGTAGTTGTCGCCGACGGTTGACAAAGGCTGCACTGCCCCCCAAGGCTCGGTATCACCGCCAACGCCACCTGCCAAATGCCAAGATGCACCGGGATTTGATTACCGGTTCAACACGTTGATCACGCTGAGGGCGTCCAACGGCGTAATGAAACTGTCTGCATTGACATCGATGTATCCGACGAAATCGGGGGGATAGGCTCCTGAACCGTTGCGGTTCAGGTAATTGATCACGATCAAAGCATCCAGCGGCGATAGGATTCCGTCGCCGGACGTATCCTGCCGATTGATGGGATTCGTGGGTAGGCGCTCATTGAGCCAGAAAAAACCATCGGGCGGTGGAGGCAGCGGTTGCGTCGGAGGCGGAGGGACAGGTGCCGCGGGCGGCGGTGGTGGACCGATGTGGACGGGAGTGGTGGTTGTGGTGCCGTCTGGATAACAGAAGTCGCCGCCTACACCGCAATCGTAAATGGGCAACGCATCGGTCGATTCCACCAAGGGACCGATCGGCTGCGATGGACGCGTCCCGTTGACTTCGAACTGGATATCGGGAATCGTAGCAGCCTCGGTTACGACCGTTACCTGCAGATAGTATTCGCCCGGCTCCAACAGGACGCCAGGTACGCTGCGGAGTTCACCCAGCGGTGCATTGATGGACTTAACGGTATTCCCGTCCGCATCGTAAAGCCGCATCAAGACTTGGGTGAGTGCATCCGCAGGGGAATTCGCGGAGCTCGTCAGGCTGAAGGCAAAGATTTGCGTCCGAGCTACATACAAGGTATTTTCCACCGTGGGCGTGTCGGGCTTCAACATTCCAGTAAGAAAGGTCTCGACCTCCGGAGCTGTGGCAGTGATGTCGATCAGCAGGCTGAAGTCTCCCGTGCGAAACTGAGTTGCTACGGCCGGGGCGCTGAGTCGAATGAGGTAGTCGGTGTCCGGGGTGAAGGACGCCATGGTTATCTGAATCGTCCCATAACCTTGCAGGACGACTCGTGATTCGACCGGTATTCCATCGCGGTCCGTAATGACGATTTCAGGAATAATGCCTCCCAGGTTCAGCGATTCGACGGACACCACGATTTGGGTCCCCGCGGAGACCGAGGCGGGAGTCGTGAATTTGAGGTAATCGACGTCGGCCAGGTCGGACAGCGAACCGATGGTGGAATACGCCCGGCGTTGGGGCGTATCGACCGCTGGGAGCAACGCACGTGCGTTTACTCCGTCGTCGTCGGAGTGACCGTCGTCGTCATGAGTGCCGTCGAGTCCCAGATCGGCCAAGTGGTATGAGAATCCGTCCTTCGCTTGCTCGGAGTCGAAATACCACCGATGAGCTCGTCGCGTATACTCGGCGATCGCGGGCGCTTCCTGGGTCAATCGCTGGGGTGTGCCGATGCGAACGGCGTAATCCCCGGCGGTCCAGAACTCGTCCGCACCGGCGCGAACTCTTACAAAGACGCGTTCGGTGCCGGAAGCGATGTCGATGTCAACTCGGCCCGTCCCCCCGCTGGGATCATTCACCGTTTGGCTGCCCAGCACCACGCCGTTGCGGTCGAGCACTTCGTATTCCAACCGCGCCAGACTAACGCCACGGGTGGCGACCTCGACGGCCAACGGGCCCGAGTACGTGGGATTGATTTCAATTTCAAAGACATCGACGTCTTGCTGGTTGAACAGACTGGCAAACTGCAACCAGACTTGGGAACCGTCGAATCCTTCCAAGTTCGAGTGATCATCATCGCTGCCTTCGATTTCCGCTGCCGTACCAAACGTATCATTGCCATGATCGCCTTCGGTCGGATCGGGGCGACGCGGGCCATGCAACGCTTGCAGCAGAGCGATGTCGTTGGCGGTCAACTGCGCATTGGCTGAAGGGCCATGCTGGTGCATGGGAGAGTTCGGATCGGTGGAATGCTCTAGGCCAAAGATGTGACCGACCTCGTGCAGCGCAGCCGTCTTCAGATCGTCGATACTGGACCAGGGAGCATTCGTGTTGAAGATGATGTCACCGGCCCAGGTTCCAGCCGTCCGAGCTTGCTCGCTGACCGCTTCGGCCCAGGTCGCCGTGTCCAAGCCCACGCCAAAGATGCGAATGTCACCAAACCGCTCGTCACCGCGAACGGGGCCATAAACCCCCGCAGGAGAGCCATCATCGTCGACCACGCCGACGTTGATATCGGCCTCCCGCGCCCACGTCTGCAGGGCTCGCAATATCTCAGCCTTCCAATCCACCCCTGGAAACCTGGCGTCAAAGGACTGGTTCAGTTCATTTTGGCGGAATCCAATTTGGGTGCCGTCAACGGGAAAACTGACTGAGGTACCACCGAAGCCGAAGAACACATCGGCGTCGGCCGACAGCAACCGTCTGGTCTCCAGGGGCTCATGGACCAGGCGCCGGCGAGTCGTTTTTCGTGGGCGTTTTTTTGTACGATGCATGATGCGCACAACTCAGAAAAGAAATGACGAAATTCAAGGCGAATCCGGAGCCTTGCCGACCGCCACCGCGGCCCGCAGCGTTTCAATGGCCCGTTCCCATTGGGGGCTCCGTCTGAGCCAATCCAGATCTGCATCCTGCTGGGCGATATCGATGATGTCCGGTTGTTCCCGCACAGACCGTGCAAACCATTGCAACGCTACTTGGCGCAATTGTTTGATCGAAGGCAATTCGGTGGTGGCGTACTCGTCCGCTGCACCATCGGACGATGCTTCTTGGCCTGCTGGATTCGCAGGACGGGCCTGTGATGTCGGAGTATCGTTAGGACCAGCCGCCCCGCGTGCGGCGTCGACCAACCCACCAACCAGGCTGTATCCACACGCGATCTGGTAGGCCACCAACGGATTGTCGACGGGCAACACGGCGGCCTGAGCCAAATCGGCCAGCGCGCCTTGGGCATCACCGCCGCGAGCACGTACCACCGCACGCCCCGACCATCGAGCGGGGTTCTTTGCATCGATTTGCAATAAGCGATCCAAAGCCTCCAGTGCCCGCTCCGCATCATCGAGTTTCTCGGCGCACAGATGCGCCAAATTCTGCAGCGCGGGTACTGAATCCGGGTTCAACTCCAGGGCTGTTTCCAACGCAGCCGCCGCAGCCGAAGGATCACTGGACATCAACAACATCCCTCGCTGGATCCAATCCAGTTCGCTTTGGGGTTCGACGGCTAGCGCTTGGGCAAACGCCTGCTGCGCCGCTTGGCTCTGGCCTTGGGCTGCCAGCAACCGCCCGAGCAAAGAGAGAGTGGCCGTGCGTCGCCATCCGGAATCGATCAAACCTTGAACGGTCGACTGGGCCGCAGCCAGGCGTCCCATTCCCCGAAGGGCCAGGGCGAGATTGAATCGAGCCGCCGCAAATTGAGGTTGAATCCGCAACGCGTGGGAGAAATCCCGCTCCGCCTGGGCAAACTTCGCTTGTCGCAGCTTGGCGATCCCGCGATAGAACCAGGCGATTTCGATGCTCGGTTGCAAGGCGATGCAATGCGTGTACGCCTCAATCGCTCCGCCATCATTGCCGAGTTTCAATTGACTGTGACCAAGAAACAGCCAGGCGGCGTAGTCGTGCGGCAACAACAATGGAAACTGATCTGCCAGCTCGACAACCCGTCGGTAGTCGCGATCGGCATATGCCTGCGCGACCATTTGCGCCAATTCCATGGAGGTGATTTCACCTCCCTTGGAAAATTCGTATTGGTCGTCGCGAGCCATCGGCCGGTCCAGTTCACCAGCGGCAACCAGGTCGGTTGACAGACGGTCGGCCCATTGTTGCAAGAGGTCAGACGAGGGGCCGGAAAGGGATCGTCCGGTGCTCGGAGGATGATGCCGTACCAGCCAGGCCGACAAAGCGAACTGCCTGGCGATCTGGTGAACCTGCTCTCTCAGGGATGGATCGGCGCGTACCAACTTCTGCAACTGGCCGTCGTCCCAGCGAGTTGCTGTTTGCCAGGGCCGTACCGCTTGGATCAACATCGCAGAGGCGGCATCTTCCAATTCAGGGTACCCCTCGGCAGCGGTTACCAACGCAATGGCTCGCGGAAGCATGTCGGACGATGCGCTTACCATCTGTTGCAATTCCAATCGACGGAGAGCACGACCGCGCACGATTAATCCGGCCACGGTCACAGCTATGCCGACCAGAGCGATGAGGCCGATGGAGAGACTGGACGTGAGAGTCGGATGCCGCCGTTTCCACTTCCGTCCACGTTCGATCAGACTCGGTTCCGCAATGTGTTTCAGCGGCTGATGTTGCAGTTGCGCGTGCAGGTCTTCGTAGAGCGCATCAGCGGCGGGGTAGCGATCCTGGGGCCGCGTCTGCAAGCACTTGGCAACGATTGCGGCCAGGGCTGGAGAAACATGTGGGTTGATCTGGCGAACCCGTTTCTCGATCGAGGGGACTGGCGCACCCTGGGATGTGTTAGGCCGGTCTGTGGGGGGAGTGCCGTGGGCGAACGGTGCCGGTGGTAATTCGCCGGTCAACATCTGGTACAACACCACTCCCAAGGAGTAGATGTCGCAGCGATGATCGACCGACACGGACGCATTGGGACCAGCCTGCAAACTGGCAAACTGTTCGGGGGCCATGTACGCCAACGTCCCGCCGATGGGTGCGGGCAAACTTGGGCCCAGCCCCGTCGCGCGGTTCGCCGATCCCGACCGAACCGAGACATTGAAGTCGAGCAGTCGCGGTTGGCCATCCGCACTGAGCAGGATATTGGCTGGCTTGATGTCGCAGTGCCAGACATGGTGACGATGGGCGTGCGCTAGACCATCGGCAATCTGGGCAGCGATCCAAACAATCGTCTCGATCTGGGATAGGCTTGCCAGCCCCAGAGCGGTTGGTGATCGTACCTGCAGGGAGTGATCCGACAGGTCGGCCGACTGGGCATCGCCCGGCCATGTTTCCTCCTCCACCTGCCCTTGTAAATCGGCCACCGTGTCCATACGGCTCTGACGTTCAACCAGCCGCTGCAGCAATTCCCGACCGCTGCCACAGGTGCTGAGCCCACCGCCAGCCACTTCTCCCGCGCTGTGCGAGGTCCCGGAGGCCGTCATCAGATCCGCCAATGTAGTGTTGCCTAGGTACGGCATGCACACGGCATACAGATTGCCCATCCGGTGGGTCGAGAATATCGGCACGATAGCTGCATGATGCAAACGAGCCAACAAATCCGACTCGGCCGTTTCGCGAGCAGTGATTTTCAGGGAGACCAGGCGGCCGGCCATCGTCACTTGTCGCGCCAAGTAAACCGTGGCAAAGGCACCTTGGCCCAAGACGGCCAGCAATTCGAAATCGCCCCATCGTGTTCCTACATCTGGCATCGGCACTGCCGGTCCGGGCTGCTCGCTTCCCTGCGAAACGGACTCGCTACGAAGGCGCTGCAGTTCGAATTGCAATTGGCGGATCGATTCGGGGGGCAACTGGTAACCAGGCACCTGGCCCAATGCATGTTCTACGGCCACACTGGGATCGACGGCATAGGCGTATTCCAACCATACGCGCAACAGTTCTGTGACGATTTCAGATGAGATGCGTTTCGGGGTGCACCCGCAATATTCGTGGACGAACCGGCCGACGTCGACCCCCAAGGCCCCATTTTCGGCGACCTGTTCCTCGAACGCATCCACGATCTGGTCCAGGCTCAGCACCGTCGGAATTCCCTCGTCCTGCAGCATTTCAGGCCTCCGTGGCTCCCGGCGATTCGTCTTCGTCTCTCAAAGTCCGCATCAGTCTGCTGCGAAAATCCTGCAGCACGCGTTCCACAGTTCGCTTGCTCCTGCCAACCTCGGCGGCGATTTCGGCCAGAGAATGTCCCTCGATCCTCATCCGCACAATCCGTTGGTTGGCGACCGGCATGGACTGGGTCAATTCGTCAATCGACAATTGCAGGACATTGAAGGCGACTGCATCGTCCACCTCGGCTGTATCCTCATGCAGTGTTCCGGTACGTCGCACGTCGCGTTTAGCGGCACGCTGAAACTCAGCCTCGTTACGAATCTTATTCAGCGCGATGACCAACAGCAGCCTCCACAGATCTCCGCCTTCCGGCACGTTGTACTTGCCAGCCGACGCGCGACGGAAAAACGTCCGAAAAACCGATTGCACGATATCTTCAGGGTCGACGCGTTCCCCCAAGTCGGCACCGAACTTCTGGCGTGCCAACCGCAACAAGGGCGCCGCATAACGCAAATAGAGCGAATAGGCTGCCTCGCCATCGCCCTGGCTCAGACGCCGCAAGAGCGACTCGTCGCTGATCGAATGCTCGGTTCGGTTCAAGGACATCACGCTTCTCACTCGTGCCGGCGACCTATCGCCATTGTAACCTAAGGCCTGAAAAACTTTCTCACTTTGCCAGACAGCACGGGGTGTCGAAGAAAGCTCTAATCAGGACGGTAATACCACAGGAAACAGGGAAATCCGCGGCAACCGGAACGGCACCGCGGACTTCCCTGCGAGGTCAACATCGTCATCCGTACGGTTCGGACGGGATGCACGCCTTCAATACTTAGTCATCCAACTGGAACGTCGAACTGACCGCGCCGATCGTGATCGGCGTACCAACTTCGATCGCGGGGAGATCCGCCGGCAGGGGCAATGCGTCCCCGTCCGGTTGCGACGAGAACTTGACCTTAGCACGACCACGGCTGTCCGTCGTTACGGTGGTGACCGCTGCGCCAGCGATCACGACATCGAATGACGTGTTGGCAGGTGCATCCTTGATTTCGAACTTGAGCTCCCGTTTCCAACCGCCATGCTCATTTTCCACCTCGTACTTTGCCTTTAGCCGCACGCCATTGATCCGTTGGAAGTGAGCTTCCAATTCGATCGGTGTGAGCGCCCCCGGACTGGGCGGAGTAGTCGGTACGGTGGGCCGGTCGTCATCGCCTGGATTATCGTCACCAGGATTGTCATCTCCGCGGTTGTCGCCGAGTCGTGGTTCAAATGTCGAACTGGCTTCGCCCACCTGGATGGCAACCCCTGCGGTAACCGCCGGGAAATCTGCCGGGAAGGGAACGTGGTTGGCATCGGGAACCGACGAATACTCGATGCGTGCGTTGCCCAGGGCGTCCGCGGTCAGCGTCGTGATGGCCACGCCGTCAACCACGACATCGAACGTCGCCCCAGGAGCTGCCCCGTGGATCTCGACTTCGAACTTACGTCGCGCTTGGCCCGCCTTGGTTTCCGCTTCGTGCTTCGCCTCGATCGCGACTCCATTTACGACGGGAAACCGTGCCCGCAACTCGTTGGAGTTCACGCCTGCGTCATCGCGACCGCCTCGGTCGTCGAGGCGATTGGAGTCATCGATATGGCTGGAATCATCACGGTTGGATTCATCGCCGACGCCGGGAACGTCGTCGTTGCGACCGCTTCGGTCGTCTACGTGGCTGGTGTCGTCGAGTGTTCCGTCACCACGGAGTTTCGCCAGCCCGTCATCGCCAGAGACACCACCATCGTCCGAACGAACCGCCGGGGAAGCGACTTGTGCCTCTGCCAGGTCTCCGATAACGATATCGAGCGCTGGACTAGCCGTCAGGGC
>RFIQ01000481.1 GCA_003695565.1 Planctomycetota bacterium
ATTTCGAACTGAACGTTCGCCCACAGAAAATTGCCGGGAATGGTCTGTTGAACATGCGCGCTGAATTGCGTGCCACCTGGTCGCGATGCCAGGAGGTCGCCCGCCGTATGGACTGTGAGGTCGTATCCATCGGGATTCTACCTACGGTCCAGAACGTGATGCTGAATCCGCAGAACATGTCACCCCTGAAGCGTTACGCAGCCCTGAATCGCCAGGTCTTGTTGATGCGGGGCGGAACTCCGCTGACACTGAAAATCGACGGTCTGGACTCCTTGCACACCACGCACAACGATCTGATGCTGGAGTCCGCAGCCACCTCGATCCAAGTGCACCTCAAGGTTGGGCAGTCGGAATCCGTACGCTTCTACAATTCATCGTTGATCGCTTCCGCCTTGACAACCGCCATGGCGGCCAATGCCCCGCTGCTGTTTGGACGGCGTTTGTGGGATGACTCGCGCATCCCTTTGTTTGAACAAGCGGTCGATACTGGAGGCAAGTTTCCGCGCGTCTCATTTGGACGAGGATACGTTCGCCATTCGTTGCTGGAACTGTTCGAGCGGAACCTGTCGGACCACCGCATCTTGTTGCCGGCTGAGCTGGATCAGGGCCCGGCGCGGATGCCTTATGTGCGGATGCACAACGGAACGATCTGGAATTGGAATCGGCCCTTGATCGGCTTTGAACCGGACGGTACACCCCATTTGCGGATCGAGCACCGTCCCATGTCCGCCAGTCCCAGTTCGGCGGACCTGTTCGCTGATGTGGCTTTTTATTTGGGTCTGGTCCATCACCTGGCCGGTTTGCAGGATCCGCCGGAAAACCGTTTGCCGTTCGAGGTGGCCAAGGAGAACTTTTACGCTGCGGCCAAAGCCAGTTTGAGCGCGTCGATCACCTGGATCGACGGGCGTCAGCATTGCATTTCCGAACTGGTCCGCGACCGGGTGCTTCCGGTAGCCATGGAGCAATTGGTCCATTGCGAGGTATCCTCGGAGTT
Source organism: Planctomycetota bacterium (assembly GCA_003695565.1). Taxonomy (GTDB): domain Bacteria; phylum Planctomycetota; class Planctomycetia; order Pirellulales; family Pirellulaceae; genus Aureliella. The sequence continues at coordinate 995 of RFIQ01000481.1, forward strand.
GATCGAACAAGCGGAAGCAGTGCTGCGAGGGCGGTTGGACCGCCACCAAAATGGGGCCATTTGGCAACGTCGCAAGTTTGATGCATACTCGGGAGATGCCGTCCGCCTGTTGCGGGAATACATCCAGCGGCAGAACAGCCAACAGCCGGTGTGCGAGTGGAATTGAACCAGCGATTTTCCCAATTGGCCCTCCAAACCAAGGAATTCAGATTCAACGTCATGCACGCAAGCCAACCCAGGAGCGAAATGGAACCTCTACGATGGGCTCAGCGGAGCGGATTGCCGGATGGCTTCTTGAACGCGTCCCTGCGCGATATCCCTGATCTTTTTCCCGATCCGACATTGGTGTATCTGCACGGTCGAGGTCCGGCGGTATTCGTGAGTATTCTGCTCCACGGCAACGAAGACGCTGGTTTGTTGGCAGTTCAAGATCTACTGCGGCGGTACCCGCAGGGCCAATTGCCCCGCGCATTGACGTTGTTCATCGGCAATGTGGAAGCCTGCCGCAGCCAGGCTCGATTCCTGCCGCATCAGGTGGACTTCAACCGGGCATGGCCTGGATCGGAAACGGAAACCACGCCCGTTCATTTAATGCTGGAGGAGGTCTGCGAACACGTATTGGACGAGGGCTTATTCGCCAGTATCGACATTCACAACAACACGGGGCGGAATCCCATCTACGGTTGCATTTGTTCCTGCGCTCCGCAGCACGTCTATTTGGCTTCCCTTTTCTCTCCGCGGATCATCTACTTCATTCGACCGAAAGGTGTGCAGACCCAAGCTTTCATGCATCACTGTCCATCTTTAACCTGTGAATGCGGTCGCCCAGGGGACAAGGTCGCTGCACGCGCCGCTGCGGACTTGATCGATCGCCTGCTGAACATGGATTCACTCGAACGGCCTGACCACCTGGCGGACGACATCGAAGTGTACCATACCGTCGCGCGGATTCAGGTGCGGGATGGCTACTCGTTCGGTTTCGAGCCCGGTTGCGACATCATCTTCCGCCGAGATTTGGATGCGCTCAATTTCGTTCAGTTGCCTCCTGGCGAGCAACTCGGGAGCTTGTCCCCGCGAATGCTGCAGACGCAGATCGAAGAGTGCTTTCTGGTTCACGACGAGCATGGACGGGACGTGACCAGCGACTACCTTACGCGCCGCGACGGCAGTGTCGTCTTCCAGCGCGAGACGATGCCCAGCATGTTGACACGTGACATCAATGTCATCCGCCAGGACTGTCTGGGCTACCTGATGGAGCGATTTCCGCTGCAGGGCAATCGGGTCTAGTCCAATGCACGAGATCAACACCGCCAGGGGACGGGCGTGGTCGGACACGCGGTACCAGGTCGGGGTCGTGGCCCGACCTGGTTCCCCGCTGCATCGATCGGCAAATCACTTGCGCGTCAGCGTCCGGCTTTATTCATAGTCATCAAAATGCGAGACGCCGATCGCCGAGGGCGATACATTGAACTGCTCGGCGTAGGTCTCTTGCTTGATCTGCGAATTCGGAAATGGATTCTGGTAATCCGGAGTATCACCGAAGCTGACCGCCATGGCCCGCGCCGCCTGCACGCCGGCGCCGTTGGGGTCGACCGTGTGCAACCGCTCGATGGCCGCTTCGATGGAAACGCTAGTCATATCCGGCGGATCGTAGCTGACCATTTGGCCGAATTTCTGCTCTTCGATCAAGCGCACAGCGTGGGCTCCATACTGGGTCGACAGGCAGCGATCGAAATAGGTTGGTTCGCCTCCACGCTGCAGATGCCCCAGCACCACACACCGCGTTTCGACGTCCAACCTGCGGCCAACCTCCTCTGCCACGACCTGGCCGATTCCCCCCAACCGCACCTGGCGATCCGCCGAGGAAGCATCGGCGGTCACAAGCCCACCGTCGGGCAGGCGAGCCCCTTCAGCCACCACGATCAGGGTGAACCGACGTCCCATTCGCTGCCGCGCCAGGATTTTGGCGCATACATTCTCGAACGTCCAATCGATTTCGGGGATCAGGATCACATCACCCCCACCGGCCAGACCGGCGTGCAGGGCGATCCACCCGGTATGACGGCCCATTACCTCCAGCACCATTACCCGTTCGTGGCTGGCCGCCGTCGTATGCAATCGATCCAGCGCATTGGCGGCGCACGCCACGGCACTATCGAAACCAAACGTAAAGGCGGTGCCGCGCAAGTCATTGTCGATCGTCTTGGGAACTCCCACGATGGGCAACCCGGCTCGGAACAATTGCCAGGCGATCGTCAATGATCCATCGCCACCGATGCAAATCAACCCATCGATCTCGAGCTCTTCCAGATTGCGGCGGACCATGGCTACCAACGCCGGATCGAGTTCCCGTAACTGGTTCGTACCAACCTTGACCGAGAAGCGGCCTTTGTTGGTCGAACCCAGGATCGTGCCACCCTGGTTCAAGATGTTGTATGTATTGGCGATCGTCAGCGGCATGGTCTGCACTGGATCGGCCAATCCTTCAAAGCCGCGTCGAATGCCGACCACTTTGTAGCCCAGATATATGGCGCTCCTGGTTGCTGCTCGTATGACTGCGTTCAGTCCCGGGCAATCGCCGCCACCGGTCAAAATGCCAATCCGTCGTCGCTGTTGTTGCATGGTCGTATATTTTGGGTTGAATCGGAAGAGGGAAAGCAAGACGCATTCGACTGCTCATTATGGCATTCCCGGTCGATATGTCTGCCCCGCTTCGCCCAGAGGGATTCGTCGCGGCAATGGACCGGGCACGGTCCCAGATCGGCGGTACGACCCCGGGCCGGTCGTTGCACAACTTGCGGTTTCCCAAATCAAGACGGCATGGGAAAATGCCCTCGGCGGCTTTCACGCACTTCGCGAAGATTTGACCGCCTCGGCAGCCCTCCTCCTTCCCACAGCAAGGCACATCCCATGACTAAACCATCTCCCTGGACCTCAGCCCTGGAACGGCAAGCCGTCGATCTCGTGCAGCACCTGATGGCGATCCCCGGCAAGAGTGGCGAAGAGGGATTGGTAGCCCAGGCGGTGAAACAGTTCCTGGCCAACATGGGAGTCGCGGCTGATGCTTGCCGACACGACACCGCCCACCGCCGCAGCCCCATGGGCGGCGAGATCGGAAATCTGTTTGTGCATCTCCCCGGCAACCGCCGGCTACCACGGATCATGCTTTCCGCCCACCTCGACACGGTTCCCATCTGTGTTGGTTGCCAACCCAAGCGCAAGGGGAACTCGATCGTCTCCGCCAATCCGCATACCGGGCTGGGAGCGGATGATCGAGCCGGTGTGGCTGCCGCGTTGATGGCCGTGCGCGTTGCCTGGGAGTCGCTCGATGCGGCGCATCGGCCGCCGATCGTGTTGTGTTTCTTTGTGCAGGAGGAAGTCGGTCTGCACGGCAGCCGATTCATGAGCGTCTCACAGGCCAAGCGCCCGCAAATCGCACTGAATTTCGACGGCGGCAACCCTCGCAAGTTAACCATCGGCGCGACCGGTGGTGAACGCATGAAGATCCAGTTGCACGGTATCCCAGCGCACGCGGGACTGGCTCCCCAGGACGGAGCCAGCGCCATCACGGCGGCCGGGTTGGCTATCGCCGATCTTTACAAAAAGAAGTGGTTGGGAGCGGTTCGCAAATCTGGGCGGCAAGGGACCAGCAACATCGGCGTGATTCATGGTGGGGCGGCGACCAACGTCATCGCTGAGCAGGCAGAACTGGCAGCGGAGGCTCGCAGCCATGACAGCGAATTTCGCGCGACCATCGCCGATGCCATCGAGCAGGCGTTTGTCGATTCGGCGGCCCGCGTAACCAATGCGCGCGGTGAGAGCGTAAAG
>RFIQ01000482.1 GCA_003695565.1 Planctomycetota bacterium
CGATCCCCTTCCATCGATCTCCCCAGAAACAGACTATGAAATCCCACTCACAGCACCCGAGTTCCCACAAGTCCATGTTCTATGGTATTGGCCTCACCATGGCGACCTCGATAGGGATGGTCGCAATTGTCATGCTCGCAGGATGGCGGCCGAATGTGGCCTCGACAAATTCGCGAGGTGCTTCTCCGCGATCTCCGTTGCTCACTGCGGTTTCTCAAGTCTCGGATCGGACGCCCCCACCACCTGCCGACGCATCGACCGAAATCGTCATCGAGTTGGATGCGCAGCAAGTCGAAAGCGCGGGAATCAAGACCGAAGTTTGTCGCCGCCAACCGTTTTCCCAGACGATTGAAGTGACTGGCAAAGTAGCCCTCAACGAAGATCGGTTGGCTCATATCCACTCGATGGTGGACGGCCTGGTCGATCGCGTGGCGGCCGGGCTGGGCGACCACGTGCAAGCAGATCAGTTACTGGCCGTCATCCACAGTCGTGAGGTTGGTGCGGCGAAACTCGAATTGTATCAAGCGCGGTTGGAGCTGGAGATGGCGCGTGTCCGTTTCCAGCTCGCGGAGACCATCGCCTCCAATACATTGCAATTAGTGCAGGCGTTGAAGGACGGTGTGGCCATCGAGGCGATAGAAGAAGCGTTCCGCAACAAGCATATGGGGGACTATCGGGCGCGATTGTTGGGAAGTTACGCGGAGTATTTGAAATCGGCGGCCGATCTGCAGCGGTTGCAGGAAATCCGCACGGTTGGAGCGGTTGCCGAGAAGACGATTCTCAGCGCTCGCACCAAACGCAACGCCGACCTGGCCGTGTTTCAGGCCACGTTGGAAGAGGTCGAGCACGAGTTGAAGAGTCAAAAACTGGAACTATCCCAGGCGGTGCAGAAGGCCGAGTCTCGGGTCACGGTTGCGCTGTCGAATCTGAGCATTCTGGGGGTAGAGCCCGAAGCGGTGGACAGCATCGATCCGGCCGAGTTGGGTGAGTCGATCAGCGACTATCCCGTGCGAGCGCCGTTCGATGGAACGATCATCATGAAAGACATCGTTTTGCGCGAACAGGTCACTTCTAACAAGCTGTTGTTCAGTGTGGCCGACCTGTCCGAAGTGTGGGTGTCCGCCGACATCTACGAGGAACACATCCCCTTGCTGCATCAGCTCGACGGCCGGCAAATCACTCTGCGTACGGCTGCTTGGCCGGGCAAGACGTTCACTGCCACGGTGTTCTACGCCGGCGATCTGGTCGACGAAGCGACCCGAACCGTCTCGATGCGCGCCGTGGCATCAAATCCGGAGGGATTGCTCAAGCCGGGAATGTATGTCAGCGTCGAATTGCCGAGCGTCGACAGCCGAGCTGCGGTGGTCGTTCCTGTCTCCGCCCTGCAGCATCATGCTGGAAAAGACTTCGTGTTCGTGCAAGTTGCTGACGGCAAATTCCAACGGCAAGATGTCCAAGTCGCTGGTGTGAATGAGACGGAGGTTGCGATCGCCCGCGGGCTGCAGGAGGGGCAACGCGTGGTCGTCCAGGGCGGATTCATTCTGAAGACGAAAATGCTGGAAGACCTGCTCGAGGAGTAATCAAGTGATTGGCAACGTTATCGAATGGTCTTTGAACAACAGGTTCATCATCCTGTTGGCGGCGCTCTTGATTTTCATCGGTGGCGGGTTCGCGGCCGTGGGCATACCGTTGGATGCCGTGCCCGATCTGACCAACGTGCAGGTCCAGATTCTGACCAATGCTCCAGCACTGGGGCCCGTCGAGGTCGAGCAATTCATTACCTTTCCCGTGGAGAATGCGATGAGCGGCCTGCCGCGGGTCGAGGAAATCCGGTCCATCAGTCGCTTCGGGCTGAGCGCCGTGACCGTCGCTTTCGAGGAGGGAACCGACATCTACTGGGCCCGCAACCTGGTGAACGAGCGATTGCAGCAAGCGCGGGAGGAGATTCCGCCAGGTATGGGAACACCCACTCTGGGGCCGATCGCTACCGGGATGAGCGAAATCTACCAGTTCGAGGTGCGGGCCCAGGAAGGGTACGATTACAGCCTGTCCGAATTGCGATCCATCCTCGACTGGCAAATCGCGTTCCAACTGCGCAGCGTCCCTGGTGTGATCGAAGTCAACACGTTTGGTGGTGAGCTGAAGACGTATGAGGTGCAGGTGGATCCTGCCAAATTGCAAAGTTACAACATTCCGCTCAGTCAGGTGTTTGCAGCGCTGCGGGAAGACAATGGCAACTCCGGCGGCGGGTACATCGTGCACAACTCCGAGCAGCGATTGATTCGAGGCGAAGGTCTGATTACTTCCCTGGACGATATTCGAGCCATCGTATTGAAAAGCGTCGAGGGAACGCCGGTTCGCATACGGGATATTGGCTCGGTCGAGTTTGCCCCCATGCTCCGCCAGGGAGCGGTGACGCGCGATGGCAACCGCGAGGCGGTCATCGGCATGGTGATGATGTTGATGGGAGAGAACTCGCGGCAGGTCGTGCACGATGTCAAAGAACGGATCGAGGAGATTCGCAAGACCCTGCCGCCCGGGGTGGTGATCGACACTTTCTACGACCGTACGGAGCTGGTAGACCGCACGATCCATACCGTGGCGGAAAACATCGGGATCGGTGTGCTGCTGGTCATCGTCATGTTGTTCCTGCTGCTGGGCGACATTCGAGCCGGTTTGATCGTGGCGGCCGCGATTCCGTTGTCCGCCATGTGCGCCCTGATCGCCATGCGATACGCCGGAGTCTCGGCGAATCTAATGAGCCTGGGGGCGATCGACTTCGGGGTCATCGTCGATGGGGCTGTGGTGATGATCGAGAACTGCGTGCGCC
>RFIQ01000483.1 GCA_003695565.1 Planctomycetota bacterium
GCCTGGTACGTCGGCAACGGCGAGATCTCCTGGGGCCGGGCGATCCTCATGTCCCTGCTGGCCATCGCCTGGATTTGGGTCGCCGGTGTGATCGTGGCCGAGTGCATAGGACGAACGAACTGGTCTCCCCTGTCCGGCATGACCCTGATCGCCGTTACCTTATTGATCTTCGCCATCAAAGGGTCCTCCGACATGTTGACCACCATCCGCGTCTCCCTTTTCGTAGGTGCCGCGGTATGCCTGGCAATTTCGCAGGCCAGCGACATCATGCTGGATCTCAAATCGGGATACCTGGTGGGCGGCATACCCCGCAGGCAGCAGATCGCTCAGTTCATCGGCACCTGGTTGGGGCCCATCATCGTTGTGTGGCTGATGATCGTTCTGCATCAAACGAAGCCTGGCGGAATGGGATCCGAAGCGCTCCCTGCCCCCCAAGCGGAAGCCTTGGCATCGACCATCGATTCGATCGTCAGCGGCGATGTGCCTGCCTACCGCTACACGGCAGGTGGTGGATTGGGATTGATGCTGGCCCTCAGCGGGCTGGGCGGCGTCGGCGTGTTGGTCGGACTGGGATTCTACATGCCCTTCGCCATCGTACTGACATACACCATCGGCAATGTATTGCGCGTGATCAGCGACCGTTGGCTGGGCAAACCCTTCGGGTATGAATACGGTGTACCGGTCGCGGCCGGGTTCATCGTGGGCGAAGCCCTGGTCAACGTGGGCCACGCCATCGTTCAAGTATTTGCGTCAGGGGCGGCCGGGTAGCCTTGCCGATATACAATTCACTTCCCTCGACTCGTTTGTTTGCTTTCGGAGGAATCGCCACGTGTCATGGTCTCCTGTCTTGGCGATAGGCCAGGTTCTGCTGTGGTCCGGCTTCATCGCAGGCGCGTTAGTGTCCGTACAAAACGTAGAAATCGAGTCGGCCCCCTGGAAGACCGTCCGCTGGGGCTACTATGCATTTGCCATCGGTGTGGGCACGGCGGGAGTCGGCTTGTTGCGCTGGGAAAAACGTCGGCACCGGGTGGCCGCGGCTGCCGATCAGGCCGGCATCGATGCCGTGCACGCCTGGTTGAACCAGGCGTGTCAACGGGTAAGCGAACTGGCCGATAAACTGGACGACATGACGTGCGAACAAGTGCTGGACTATATCGATCATCAGTGCGTGCCGGTGATGATCGAGTTTGCCGACAACCGGACGGTGATCGCCCATCGCTTTGGGACACGCGCTTTCGCTGCGATCATGACCGAGTTTGCCAGTGGCGAACGGTACTTGAATCGCGCCTGGTCCGCCGCAGCCGACGGCTATGTCGATGAAGTCGAGCGGTCGGTGGGACATGCTGTCCGCTTCCTGTCGCAGGCCGCCGCCGAGTTCGACAAGTTGATACACCAAGAGAATGAACCCGGACAAACGAGGGACGCGACATGAGAGCAGATCAGCCACCGGTGGTCGTGGAATCGCAACTGCCGGTATCCGCCGAGCGCGTTTGGGATGCCCTGACGGACCCCGCCCAGATGCGGCAATGGTTCTTCGATAACATCCCTGATTTCAAACCGCAGGTCGGTTTTCAAACGCAATTCGATGTCGCGACCCCCAAGCGGGTTTTTCCTCATCGCTGGCAGGTAACACGTGTTGCTCCCGGGCAACTGCTCGAACTTCGCTGGAATTACGAAGGGTATCCCGGAGATGCGACGGTGGAATTCACCCTGCAGCCATCGGACCAGGGCTGTACCCTCCGCGTAAACTGTACCGTGCTGGAAGATTTCCCGGACGACATTCCAGAGTTTCGACGGGAGAGTTGCGTCGACGGATGGACCTACTTGTTGCAACAGAGTTTGCCAGACTTTTTGAGCGAACCGCAGGACTAGCCGGAAAGCCGGTCGAGTTGCGCTGCAGGGCCGCGACCCGTTCCATCGTCCCGGCACCGCGCTGTCTGTGTTGCACTGCCTTTGTTTCCTGCTATCTGGCCGCTCTTCGATCAACCGGCCGGATGCGGTGGATCAAGAGCTGATGGTCCTGGTTGAACAATCGGTAGAAACTTCCCACGACAGCCAGCACCGTACCGAGGGCAGTGGCCGACGCAGTCATGAACATGATGACGATCTGATACTTCACTGCCTGAATCGGCTCCATTCCGGAGACCAATTGTCCCGTCATCATACCCGGCAAACTGACCAACCCCACCACAAGCATCGAATTGATAATCGGCATGGTACCGGTCCGCATGGCATGCTGCATTGCTTCCCTCGACGCTTCCCAACGCGTGGCTCCAACCGCCAGCAGCGACTCGATCTGACCACGCTGCGCCACGATCGATTCCGTAAAAGCATTCATACCCAAGGCGATCCCGTTGAGGGAATTGCCCAACACCATGCCGAGCAGGGGAATGGCATATTGTGGTGTATACCACGGTGCAGAACCGTGCAAAACAAGCGCCAATACGTATGCGGTCACCGACCAGGCGCTGAGCCACATGGCCGTCATCGAAGCGAACCAGTCCCCGGAGTACCGCCACGTCCGCTGGTAGAGCACCGTCCACACGGCAATCATGGTCATCACCGTCCCCAGCCCGATTACGGCATACCATTTTTCCCAACGAAACACCCATTCCAGCACCAATCCGACCATCAGCAATTGCACGACAGTCCGCCCGGCAGCGATGAACAGGAGTCGTTCCATCTTCAAGTGCAGCAGAATCGATATCGCCGCATTGACCAAGATCAATACTGCTGCCAACGCCACCTGACCATAACTCAATTCGATGTATTCATGCACGGGAATCTTCTTCCCCAAGAAGGACATGCAGCCGCCAGACCTGGTTCCACCTGCCATGCAAACAGCCGTCGTGCCACCGGCCAAACCGCGCGGGCTGTTGACTCACTTTACCCTGCCAACGGCACGCCGCAGGATACCAATTCTGGACTCACTCCTGTGATGGGTAGCGTCGCGATTGGGGCAGCCCAGAGGGTGTCGCTGTCGGCGCGACCAATTCACCACGCTCCATACGAATCACTCGCCGGCTCACTCGCGTTGCTTGCACCATGTCATGCGTGACCCACACATAGGCCCGGTCCGCAGCCTGGTCGCACCAATCCATCAACCACCCTTCGACCGCCGACGTGGTGGTGGGATCGAGCGCGGCGGTGGGCTCGTCCAACAACAGGATGTTCGGATCCAACTGTACGATGCGCATTAGAGCTAACAATTGCAATTCCCCGCCTGACAAATCTCGTGTCGACTGTTCGAGGAAACTGGCCGATCGCCCCAACCGGGACAGCCATCCCACGATCCGATCTCGGGAAAATGCGCGGTGGCGGTGCACTTCGAGACTCAGAGGTTCACGCAACACTTGCTCGACCGTGCCCGCCGTCCAATCGGGACGCTGGTGCAGGTAGACCACACGACTGCGAAACACGGGAACCCGATTTCCGCCCACCTGCTCGCCCCGCCAAAAAATGGCTCCCTCGTCGAGCGGGTCCAGAAAAGCCAGGGCGCGCAGGAGAATCGTCTTGCCACTGCCCGATGGGCCGATCAACGCCAATCGGTCGCCGGCGCGGAGACTAAGCCGGATGCGGTGGATCAACAATGGCGGATCGCCATCCTTGGCGCGGGTCAAATCGATCGCGTCCAGCATGGAAGGATTCTCCGAACTCGCCGGAACTTCCTCTCAGTCCCGGTAAAAACGATGGTTGGGCGGCGGATGGTGGGGAACCGTATACCTGGCCGGAGGGGAACCCGCTTGGGTGCGCATATGCGCCCTCTGTTCTACCAATTTGAGAAGAAGGGTGCACCCCGGTTTCGGTCCGATCGGGTGCCACAGGTCCGCCGCGGCGACGCATTTTGAGACAGAGAGGCCCGCGGGATGCGGTTACCCCAACCACCATTTCATCAGGCTCTTGACCAACGGCGTCAGACGCGTCCGATTGTATTGGTCACCCAACTTGCGAATCGCCTCGGCTTGTGTCGGATAGGGGTGGATCGTGCTGGCGATCTTTGACAATCCCACACCGTGGGTCATGGCCAAGGTGATCTCCGAAATCAAATCACCAGCGTGCTCGGCGACGATTGTCGCCCCCACGATGCGATCCGTTCCCTGGCGCACGTGCACTTGAACGAATCCTTCGTCCTGCCCATCCAGAATTGCGCGGTCCACGTCGGACAGGTCCTGGACATACGTGTCGATGGCGATTCCCTGTTTTTCCGCTTCGTGCTCGTACAATCCGACGTGGGCAATTTCCGGCGAAGTGTAGGTACACCATGGAATGATCAGTGAACCGACTTTCTTGCGCCCCAAGAACAAAGCGTTTTGCAACACGATGCGAGCCATGAAATCGGCGGCGTGCGTGAACTGGTAGGGGGAACAGACGTCTCCGGCTGCGTAGATGCGTGGGTTAGTCGTCTGCAGGCGGTCGTTGACACGGACGCCGCGTTTGTCGTACTCTACACCTACTTGCTCTAGATTCAGTCCTTCCACGTTCGGGGCACGCCCCACGGCGACCAGCAACGCATCGATATGTTCATCATACGCCTGATCGTGCGACTCGACCGACAACCGAATGCCACCGTCGCGTGGCCGGACGTTTAGCTCCCGTCCGCAGCACAACAACCGGACTCCGTCGTGTAGCAACGCCTGCTGGACGATATTCGCTGCGTCGCGATCCTCCCGCGGCAGGATGCCATGCGCGGCTTCGACCAGCAGCACTTGGGATCCCAAACGAGCGAACGTCTGCGCCATTTCGCAACCGATCGGTCCAGCGCCGATGATGCCGAATCGCCGCGGCAGCTCAGTAATTGAAAACAGCGATTCGTTGGTCAGGTAGGGCACCGAATCCAGTCCCGGAATGGGTGGTGCTGCCGCGCGCGCCCCGGTAGCGATCACCGCGCGTTTGAACTTCAGTCGCGTCCCGGCCACATCGACGGTTTCCGAGTCGACAAACTGTGCCTGACCAAAGAAAACATCGACTCCCAGCCGGCGAAATCGGGCCGCCGAGTCATGGGGACTGATCCGAGCCCGCAGACGACGCATGCGTTCCATGGTTGCAGCGAAATCGACTTCCACCCCCGCGGGGACGCGCACACCGAATTCATCGGCACGGTGTACAGTCGCGGCGACGCGGGCTGAACTGATCAAGCCTTTGGAGGGGACGCAGCCCACATTCAGGCAGTCGCCCCCCATCAAGTTGCGCTCGATCAACGCGACCTTAGCCC
>RFIQ01000484.1 GCA_003695565.1 Planctomycetota bacterium
CGTCGATGTAGAACGCAGCACGCTGGTTCCCGTGCCCAATCATTGGACGCACGGGCTGGGGGGAGCGGCGGATTGTGCGGGAGAATTGGCCCGGGAGCTAGCCCGACGACTGGGCGTGTCCCTTGCCAGACGCGCAATCGTTAGAACCCGCAGTACCGCCAAGCAGGGCATGCTAACGTGGGCGGAGAGACGCAAAAATATGCGAGGTGCGTTCCGCCTGCGGGATGCCAAAATGCTAACTGCAAGGCATGTTATCCTAGTGGACGACGTGATGACCAGCGGGGCCACCCTGCACGAATTGGCGAAGGTCGCCAGGGCCGGCCAAGCCGCCACCATTGATGCTGCCGTGGTGGCGCGGGGGACCGGCACGCGAGATGTCCCCACCCCTTATTTCCTTAAACCAGAGACACGGAAGCGAAGCGAACATGGACACGCCGGAAACGACGCCTGACCGATCCATCGGTAGATCGCCGTTGCAGCGTGCCATTCTGCGCGGCGGCAGCATCATCGCTCCGCCCCTGGTCACCCTGCTGCTGATCATTTGGTTGATCAGCGGGATCGAGCACTACGTGCTGCTCCCGTTGGAAACGGCCGCGCGAACGGTGTTGGTCTGGATCACCGCCGATATCCTGGAGGGGCCGCCGCCGAATTCTGTCCCCCTGGAGGATGCTCAGGGCAAAGTCACAGGGTTCATCTATCAGGGCATCGAGTACGTCCGTTCGCCGATCGGTCGCAAGTACTTACCCGAAGATATTGTCGGGTGGGTCGACGCCAATGCGGATAAGCTGCCCCGCGATATGCGCGATCCCCGGTCTGCCGTCGATTACTACCACGCCTACATCAAACTACGGTATATGCCCCGGTGGTTCACCATCCCGTTGCTGATGTTGGTCTTCTTGAGCGTCCTGTATTTCGTCGGGCGTTTCCTGGCTGCTGGGGTCGGGCGATTCTTCGTCACCGGATTCGAACGGTTGATCCACCAATTGCCGCTGGTCAGCAACGTCTATGGGTCGGTCAAGCAAGTCACCGATTTCGTCCTCAGCGAGCGCGAGATCGAGTTCACGCGAGTCGTCGCCGTGGAATATCCCAGAATCGGAATTTGGTCCCTGGGGTTCGTGACCAGCGATAGCCTGCCGCCACTGAAGAAGACGTTGCAGGACGAACTGGTGAGCATTTTCGTACCGACTTCCCCCATGCCCATGACGGGGTTCACCATCAACGTGCGGCGTCGCGACGTGATCGACTTGGATTTGACGGTGGATCAGGCGATCCAGTTCATCGTGAGCTGCGGTGTCGTGGCCCCTCCGCCGCTGAGCAAGGTTGTCACCAACCAGGCCAGCTTGCTGACGGAGAAACCTCCCGAGAAACCGCCGACCTAACTGCTATCCGGCCAGTCGCTGATGATCGGCGGTTCGTAAGTCGATGCTGCTGAACAGCCCACTTAATTTCTAGAACGCAGCACCGTTTTCCCGGGGCCAAGTCGCGTACTCCACGGCACGACTACGACCACATCGCCTACAACCACCTCATGTATCGACTGGACCTGGCGAGCCCGGAACTCGACACTGTCAGTGCCCCGGCAGGGTGTTCCCAGGTGATGGTTATCTTCCCACGTGACAACGTGCGAGCGGGTGAAATGTCGAGCGAATCAGCCACCGTCTGCCCCTGCAGCATCCGGTTCGTCGGGCGTAGAGGCGTCGGTACCAGTGGTCGAACGAGTTTCGCTGGCCGCAGCATCACCCGTTTTCGGACTCGTCGTCGATTCTACCTGATCGCCTTGGCCCGGTTCGGTCGACGCACCGGCCTGCGAGCGATCGTCTGGAGACTCGGCTGATGGATCGTCGGCGGACGCCTCTTCCTCCGCGTCAGGTGGCTGGGAAGGGACCGCGGCAGCATCGGTCAGCAGGGTTGCCTGCACGGCATGCAACTCAGCCAGCCGGTCATTGCCAAGCTGTTTGTAGATTTCGGCCAGTTTCTGATGAAAGTCACTGCGCTGTCGATCCAGCTCGATGGCTGTTTCGTACGCCGCCACGGCCTCCTTCAAGTTTCCCATCTTGGTGTGGATAAGCCCCAGCGTGTCGTAGTAATCAGGGTTAGGATTGTAGCGAGATGCAGCAATCGCGCGACGCGATAAGTCCAACGCTTCGTCCAATCGTTCCGGGTGCAGTTCGGCCAGCACCCAGGCCAGATTGTTCAGGGCGGCGGTGGCTTGAGGCAGGCGCGTGATGACCTGCTCCAGATGGGGAATGGCGGCTTCGTAATCCTGACGCAACAGGTAAGACTCGGACAGCAACAGGTGGGTTACACCGGTAGCCAAGCCTTGCACCAGCATTTGCTCCAGCTGTTCCTGCAGAGCTTCGGAGGGTTGACCGCCCAGTCGAATGAGCGCTGCGGTCTCTTCGTAGATTTTGGGATTCGTCGGGTCGTAGCGCATGGCCATTTCCAGCAGCCGCAGATCCGCGCCTTGCGGATTGCGCAACGTTGCATGGAATCGTATGCGGTACAGTTCGCTCAAGCCGCGGGCCAGTTCCGGTGTTTTCTCGATCGCCAGCCCTTGCTGAAGAACCTCTTCGGCTTCCTCCAACCGTTTGTCCAGTACCAGCGTCTCGGCCAGTCGCACGCGGGCCCGCGCATCACGTGGGTTGTCAGCCAAACGGTCCCGGTAGTGTCTCTCTGCTTTAGGGATGGCTTGTTCGACCGTCAACCGGTCCTCGATGGCAGCCGCGCGGCGGGCCAACTCCAAGGCTGCATCGGGGTTGGTTTCGGCGGCTTGCTCCAAGTACTTGACGGCTGTTTCCAAGTCATCGCGGGCCTGCGGCATACCGGCGGCCTGGCGTTGTTGCCCGCGGATCCATAGCAGGTCGCTGGCCGCCCATAACGCTGAATCGGGAGCCCAGGCCTTGGCGTGCGCCACGTGATGCAGGAAGGCATCCACCCAGGCACGCTGCTGATTCGCGTCCTTCTCTTTACGCAAACGATCCAGATAGACCAAGGAAAGAAACGCATGCGCGCGGTCGTACCCCGCGCGGTTCAGCGGCGCGACCTTTTCCAGGAGTTTCACTCCCCGATCGACCGCGCCATGCTGAATCATGCTGGCTCCCAACCAGTACTGGCTGCGGTCACTGGGGGCTAACAGTTGCACGCGGCGAGCCAGGGCTTCGGCGAAATCGGATATCGGTCGCAATCCCTCGGTGCCGGGATCCGCATGCTCGGAAGCAGCGGAACCTGCCGACACGGGGGCTACGGCATCGGACGATCCCGATTCGGCTGGGCCCATGGCGGCGGCACCCGCCCAACTCCGCTCCCACTCGGCCAACTCGCTGTCGGCCAAACGCATGTAGCGATCGGCCAGCTCCAGACGGTTGATGGTGCTGCCCCACCAGACGACGCCCACCACCGTCAACAGGATTGCTGTCGGAATCAGCCCCGTGAGGATTCGTTTCCACTCCCGTGAAATAATCCAGTCGTAGACGAACCCCGCCAGAGAAACCAGCCAGCGGGATGGGTCGAGTTCGATCGCCATCTTGAGAAAGTCCGGAATGCGAAATAAAGAAATGAAGTCGTCTGGACCGGTAACTGCTGGTCTAGTCATGATAAACGCCTTGCCCGCAAATGACCACAATGCGGGGTGAGCAATGTCGTGGTGGTGCGGTTACAATGGTGGCGGGGAGTGGTTATCCCCGACCGCAGGCAAATCGCCTACAATCGACGTATTCACGAGAATCGCGAAATTCGCATCGAAGCAACGGGATCGACCAAGGGCGCGGGACATGTTGATGGGAAAACGACAGTTGCGATCAGGCATGGCCTGGGGCGTAGCAGGCTGGGCAATGGCGTGGGTGGTGTCGGGAGTGATGGCGGTTGGACCTCAGGAGAATACGAAAGTGGCATCGGATTCAAACCAACGGCAGACCGAGGTAGCGACCTTCGGTGGCGGTTGCTTTTGGTGTGTCGAGGCGGTGTTCGAGCGGCTCGAAGGTGTCACCGACGTGGTCTCCGGTTATGCCGGCGGTCGCGTTCCCAATCCCACCTACGAGCAGGTCTGCACTGGGTTGACCGGACACGCCGAGGTGTGCCAAATCCATTTTGATCCCTCGCAGATCAGCTACGAGGAATTGCTCGAGGTATTCTTCAAGACGCATGATCCCACCACCCTCAACCGCCAAGGGCCAGATGTGGGAACGCAGTACCGATCGATCATCTTGTATCACAACGACGAGCAGAAAGAAGCCGCGGAGGCTATGATCCGTCGCCTCAACCAATCCCGCGCGTATCCGTCGCGCATCGTCACCGAGGTGCGCAAGTTCACGCGGTTTTATCCAGCCGAACCGTACCACCAAGACTACTTCCGCAACCATCCGGAGAACCGGTACTGCGCGTTGGTGGTGCAGCCCAAGGTGGAGAAGGCGGAGA
>RFIQ01000485.1 GCA_003695565.1 Planctomycetota bacterium
CCGGTACAACTTGCCGGACAAGTCCCAGCGATTATGGCCGCAAGTCCCGGCGGCTTTGAACTGGGAGGAAAGAGAATTCCATAATCGCCTGGACCTGGCACAGTGGCTGGTCGACCCCCGCCATCCGCTGACCGCTCGCGTGGCAGTCAACCGGTTGTGGCAACAGATTTTCGGCCGCGGGCTGGTCGAAACCAGCGACAACTTCGGTTCGCAGGGAACGCCGCCATCCCACCCAGAATTGCTCGATTGGCTGGCCGCGGAACTGATTGCCCAGCAATGGAGCATCGAGCATATCCAGCGGATGATTCTGACCAGCGCCACCTATCGCCAATCCTCGGCGGCCTCAGCAGAAAAACTGGTTCGCGACCCGCACAACCGCTGGTTGGCTCGCGGTCCCAAACGCCGGTTGACGGCCTTCGAACTGCGCGACCAGGCCCTGGCCGTCGCTGGGCTGCTGGTGGAGCAAGTAGGTGGTCCGTCGGTCAAGCCGTACATGCCGCCCAAGATCTGGAGCTCTATTTCCAACAACAAGTACCAGCAGGATGAAGGCGACAAACTGTTCCGCCGAAGCCTTTACACATATTGGCGTCGAACCATTCCGCCGCCGACCATGGTCAATTTCAATGCCGCAGCACGCGAAGTGTGCGTGGTGCGGAACGAAATCACCAATACGCCTCTGCAAGCCTTGACTCTGATGAACAACAAGACCTTTGTGGAGGCAGCCCGCAATCTGGCACAGCGCATGCTGCAACAGGGCGGGGCCCATCCAGCGGCGCAAATCGAGTGGGGATTCCGTCGCGTGCTGACGCGGTCGCCCACCGTGGACGAACACCGGCTGCTGGTGGAGGCCTTCGCGGACTTCAGGGCCGAGTACGCCGAGCACGCCCCTGCCGCCCGACAGTTGCTGGGCATCGGCCAGTCGCCTCGAGACGCCTCCCTGCCCCTGACGACGCACGCCGCCATGACCATGACGGCATCACTGATTCTGAACCTCGACGAAGCGATCACGACGGAATAGGCCTATGCACCAGTTATGCAAACAGGTGGGATCCCCAGACGCTGCTGCGGGCGCTGCCGAGCATGCCCTGTGCACCCGCCGCAATATGTTGCTCGGTTCGCTGGCGCTGGCCACGCTGGCGCAATCCGAATCGCGGGCCGCCGCCGACTTGGATCCCCAGCGATCGGGCGGGCTGGACCACATGCCACATTTCCGCCCCCGAGCCAGGCGCGTGATCTACTTGTTTCAGTCGGGCGGCCCGGCCCAAATGGACTTGTTCGACTACAAACCGCACTTGCGCAATCGGTTGGGAGAGGAAGTTCCTAAATCGGTCTATCCCGATGATCGCAAGACGACCATGTCGTCGGCGCAGGCATCCTTCCCCGTGGCCCCTTCGGCCTTCCAATTCGCCCGACATGGCCAGGCGGGGACGTGGATCAGCGAAACCTTACCTTACACCGCCCGGATGGCGGATGAATTGTGCGTCATCCGCTCGATGTACACCGAGGCGATCAACCACGATCCAGCCATCACGTTTTTGCAAACTGGCGCTCAAATCCCGGGCCGCCCCAGCATCGGATCCTGGTTGACCTACGGGCTGGGCACCTACAACGACGACCTACCTGCATTCGTGGCCATGAGTTCCAAGGGGAGCGCCAAGGCTGGGCAACCGTTGTACGACCGTCTGTGGGGCAGCGGTTTTCTCCCCTCGCGTTACCAGGGCGTGAAGTTCCGCAACGCGGGCGACCCCGTGCTCGATATCGCGGATCCTGCCGGAGTGTCCCGACAGGTACGGCAGACGATGCTCGATCGGTTGACTCAGCTCAATCGCCAGCGTTTGGACCGGCGGGGGGATCCGGAAATCGCCACACGCATCGCTCAATACGAACTGGCATTTCGCATGCAAACCTCCGTGCCGGAACTGCTCGATCTGTCCGACGAACCCCAGCACGTGCTCGACATGTACGGCCCGCAGGTGAACCAGCAGGGCAAATACGCGTACAACTGCTTGATGGCGCGCCGCCTGGTCGAACGCGGCGTGCGCTTCGTCCAATTGTTCCATCAGGGTTGGGATGCGCACAACAATACCCCGGTGGAGATTCGCAAGCAGTGCCAGGATACGGACCAGCCCACCGCTGCCCTGATCGCGGACTTGAAACAACGCGGCTTGCTCGAGGATACGCTCATCATCTGGGGTGGCGAATTCGGTCGCACAATTTATTGCCAGGGAGAACTGAAGCCCGGGCGATACGGCCGCGATCACCACGCGCACTGCTTTACGGTGTGGATGGCTGGCGGAGGTATCCGCGGCGGCACCAATTACGGAGCCACCGATGATTACAGCGTCAATGTGGCCGAGAGCCCGGTCAGCGTCCACGACCTGCACGCCACGATCCTGCACCTGTTGGGCTTGGATCACGAGCGATTCACCTACCGCTTTCAGGGACGCGACTTCCGATTGACCGACGTGGCTGGCAACGTCCTGCACCCGATCATCCGATAAAGCCCAGGCACCAAGAAACGTGGGGCAATCGACTTACGACGGATGCGTGTAGCCCGTGAGTCCCTCACGGTTTAGCAAACAATTGCCCGAGAACGGCGCGCAGCAGACCCGCGGCGCAGGCTGCGCAGGAA
>RFIQ01000486.1 GCA_003695565.1 Planctomycetota bacterium
GCATGAACCGAGCGTAGTAGCTGAGCACGGCCGGGATGATCCCGGCGGCCCCGTTGGTCGGCGCGGTCACGACGCGTCCCCCGGCGGCGTTTTCTTCATTGACCGCGAGGGCGAACATGTCCACCCAGTCCAGCAGGGCCAGGTCATCGGCCGCCGAGCGGTCGGCGTGATCGGAGTGCAATTTCTTGTAAATGTCCGGCGCTCGACGGCGGATTCCCAGCCCGCCTGGCAAGATGCCGGCAGAGGTGCAGCCGGTCTCGATCGACTTCTGCATCGTTTCCCAAATGCGATCCAATCCCGATGCAATCTGTTGCTCATTCCGCACCGTCAACTCGTTGCGCAGGACGATTTCTGCGATCGACAGGTGGTGCCGCTGACACAGTTCGAGCAATTCTGCGGCCGAGTCGAAGGGGAGCGACGGGTTGGGGATGCTACCTGCCGAGGTCAAACCGCGGGCCAATTCCTGTTGGTCCACCACGAATCCGCCGCCGATCGAGAAGTACAGACGCTCCGCGCGGAGCGAATCCCCGCTCAGCGCGGTGAATCGCATGGCGTTGGAGTGTTCGGGCAGGAACTCGCCGCGATGCCACACCAGGTCCCGGTGGAGGTCAAATGCGATCCAATTCCGTCCCAGCCAGGGCAGGCGGCCGCTGCGTTCGACTTCCGCATAAGTGGATTCGATCCATTGTGGGTCGACGCTTTCGGGCTCGGCGCCTTGCAAACCGGCGACGATGGCTCGATCGGTCCGATGGCCAATGCCGGTCAGGGCCAGCGATCCATACAAATCGACTCGCAGCCCCGTGATCGCATCGGCCGGATGGTGCTGCTGGACCCATTGGGAAAACCGATGGGCAGCCACCATTGGACCGACCGTATGGGAGCTGCTGGGGCCGATGCCAATCTTGAACAAATCGAAAACGCTGATGGCTGACGCGGCGGTGGACATGGATGTCTGGGGATCGAACGGGAAATGTCGAGGTTCGGTTGAGGAGTCTTCGAGTCCGATCGGCAATCCAGCAAAGGTGCAGATGAGGTCCAAAGACCAGGGTGCCGAGTCGCAGGGGGGCACGTTGTCGGGCAGCGACGGAAAAAATCATGGGGCGGCAGGATGGCTCGCTCCTGGGATATTGTACAGCGTTTGGGCTGAGTCGTGAAATCCTGTGTTGTTGTGCAGTGATTTTGCAGTGCGTGATCCCTTTTTGTCAGGTATGCGAACACGCGACCAATCGGTTTGTTTCGCGGGTGTACAAGAAAATTGATTGCAAACTTCCAGCTAGTTTGGTACGTTGAGCTTTGATTCATGGGGGGATTCCCCTACTTTCTTGTCCGTTTGGTTCTTGTTGAGGGCGCAGTCGTATGTGTAGACGTACTAAATTGAAAAAAGGGTTCACGCTGGTTGAGCTGCTGGTGGTCATCGCGATCATCGGAATCCTGGTCGGGTTGTTGTTGCCAGCGGTGCAGGCCGCGCGGGAGGCGGCTCGGCGGATGCAGTGCCAGAACAATTTGAAGCAGTTGGCGCTGGCTTGTTTGAATTACGAGAGCGCCATTAAGCGGTTCCCCATGGCCTTTGTGCCGGCGGTCACCCCCTATCCCCCGAACCGCAACAACAACAACGTCGAATCGTGGGGGTGGTGTGCGTTGATTCTGCCCTATGTCGAGCAGAGCAACTTGTACAACAACCTGGGAGTGAATCAGTACTCGTTGCGAGCGGTGATCGCCGGCGAGAATCCCTCGTTGACGTCCGCTCAGGCTCAGGCCCTGTTGCAAACGCCGATTCAGACGTTCATGTGTCCCAGCGACACTGGGGCTGGAGGCGATTTGATCCACCGCCAGCGGCACTTTGGCGGCGGTGTCGGAACGCAGAAGGCGGGATTGGGCAACTGGCGTCCGGCGCGGGCCAACTACATATCTTGTCGCGGCACGCGGGATCAGCCTCAAAGCCGTCTGGATACGCACGGAATGATGATGGAGAACACAGCCATCCGATTTGCGGATGTCACCGACGGGACGAGCAACACGTTCCTGCTCGGCGAGCGTGATTCGTTGTATGGTCGTGGGGCGACGTGGATCGGCACGCGGAATCCGCGCGGTGCGCGGGCTCGCGGGATCTACTACGTTACCGCCAACGTGCGTCCGCCGCTCAATTCGAGCGATCCTCCCTTCGGCTGGAATCGCTCGTCGAACCGAGCTGTCCAGGCCGGGTTTTCCAGTCTGCATACTGGTGGCGCTCATTTCGCCTATGTCGATGGGTCGGTGCATTTCATTTCCGAGAACATCGATTGGCGACGCGACCGGGCTGGGGGTTGCCGCGTGTGGGACATCACGCCGTGCGAACCGACCTATGGTGTCTACCAGCGGTTAGGTCGCCGCAACGATGGTTTCGTCTTCGAAACGCCACAGTAGTCTTCATCGGCGATGCGAACCGGATTCAGGTTCCAGCGATTTCGATTGTTTGTTAAGGCGCGGCGCCCCGGGCGTCGCGCCTTTCGTTTTCGATCCACCGCGCGATGCGTCGTCTGCCGCGTCGACAGGTTGGCGGGTGCGGGACCAGCCATCGGTTCTGACGCCGCGGCATGGAACCGCCGCGGTGCTGGTGGGTACCGAGCGGGCTTCTCCCTTGGTTTTGCTTGGCCGTTGCAGGGGGCGATGTGGATGTTGCCGAGGGGAGCCGCTAGGGACTGGCGGGGGACTGGGGGCGCGAAGCACGTGGTCGTGGTGGCGTTGTTGTTGCTGCTGGCGGGCGGAGTCGGCTGCCATCGGTCCGGGGGACGGATTGCTCGGGACAGTGCCGAGACGGACGAGGCGCACGGGCCGTCGGCCACCGCTGGGTTTGTTCCCGACCAGCAATGCCGGGATTGCCACACCGAGATTTGCGACTCCTTTCACCAGATCGGTATGGGGCGCAGTTTCGATGTGCGGCCGATCGAGTTGGCCGGCGAGGATTTTGCAGACAACCACTATTATCATGCGCCCTCCGACCGGCACTACGAGATGATTCGCGAGGGGGATGACCTGTATCAGGTGCGTTATCAGACCGATGCATCTGGGGCGCGGGTCAATGAATTGAAGGTGCGTGTCGATGCCGTGATCGGTTCAGGGAACCATGCGCGCACGTATTTATATCGCACGCCGTCCGGTGAGATGTTTCAAATGCCTCTAGGATGGTTTGCTGAGGGACGGGTGTGGCGGATGAATCCTGGGTATGATCGCGCGGATCATCCGGGGTTCGGCCGCAAGATCAATCGAGAGTGCATGTTCTGCCACAACGCGTATCCGACGGATGTGCCTGCCGAGGCGGATGATTTCTGGCAACCGGACGTGTTCCCGGACCGGCTCCCGGAGGGGATCGGGTGCCAGCGTTGTCACGGTCCTGGGGGGCGCCACGTCGATCTGGCCTTGTCGCTCGACAGCGGTGATCCGCGGCTGTCCAGTTCCATCGTCAATCCCGCTGGCTTGCCTCCGGCTCGCCGAGACGACGTGTGCCTGCAATGTCATTTGCAACCTTCTGCGCAGATTTGGAGCATTCCCGTGCGGATGGGGCGTGACGACTATTCGTTCCGCGCTGGCCAAGACCTGAGCGACTATCGAGCGTTTGTCGATTATTTCGATCCCAGCGAGGGCGACCGGTTCGAAATCAACCATCATGCATACCGGCTGGCGCAGAGCCCTTGCATGGCGGAAGACGGCCGCCCCCTGTCGTGCCTGGATTGCCACGATCCGCATGCGGCGATTCCCCAACCGCAGCGGGTGGGGCATTACAGGGCGAAGTGCATCGCGTGCCATGACGTGCAGGAGTGCGGACCGGCATCCGAAATCGAATCGCAGGCCGCGGCGGCATCCATCCCGGAGGCGTCCTCGCAGACCCGGTCGGGGGACGCCGTGGCGGACTGTGTTCACTGTCACATGCCGCGCCGCCGGGCTTGGGATGCGGTCCATGCGGTGATGACCGATCATCGAATCGTTCGGCAATCGGTGGCCGAGGCGCAGCGACTGGCGGCGCGGGATGAACCGCCCCCGCC
>RFIQ01000487.1 GCA_003695565.1 Planctomycetota bacterium
GCCTGGTACAGCGGTCAGCACTACGAGCAATTCGTATTCCTCAACCGTCCGCTGGGGCCCTACTGGTGGGCGTTCTTCGTCATGGTGTTTTGCAATGTCGTTGTTCCTCAGATGCTGTGGTTCAATGCATTGCGCAAGCATATCTGGGTCGTGTTTATCGCTGCGATCTTCGTGAACATTGGCATGTGGTTCGAACGGTTCGTCATTGTTGTCACGTCCTTGCATCGCGATTTTGTGCCCGGAAGCTGGGACATGTTCCGCCCGACATGGGTCGATATGGGCATGCTGGCGGGGAGCTTTGGGTTGTTCTTTACCTTGTTCCTGCTGTTCTGCCGGTTCCTGCCGATGGTGGCGATTGCCGAGGTGAAGACGGTCTTGCCTGAAGCGCAGACGGACGCCTCGCATCGCGGCGATTACTATCCCGCGGCGGATACTCCACGGGAATTGCGTCGAGGGCACTGGTGGACCTGAGTGGGAGGAGACAAATGGGTGACCAACAGCACATCGATCAACGACAGCCGTCATCCGGCGACCTTCCTCCGCCCTATGCCTTGGTGGCGGAATTCGCCAGCATTGCTGCAGTCCGCCGCGCAGCGCGACGCTTGCGCGATGAGGGGTTCGAGAAATGGGACGTGCACAGTCCCTTTCCAATTCATGGAATCAATGCGGACATGGGTTTGAGGCCAACCATCCTGCCCTGGATCACCTTGGTGCATGGTGTGGTCGGATGCCTGCTTGGGTTGTTGTTGGTCTGGTGGATCAACGCCAAGACGGTTCCCGGTGTACCGACCTTTCTGCAAGGCTACGAATTCCTGGTTAGCGGCAAGCCGTTGTTCAGCCTGCCTGCCAATATCCCGATCCTGTTCGAGCTCACGGTATTGTTGGCCGCATTCGGAACCCTGTTGGGGATGCTGGGGCTGAACAAGATACCCATGCTGGCCAACCCTCTGTTCTATTACGACGAGTTTACCAGGGCCACCGATGATCGGTTCTTCGTGGTCGTCGAGGCGGCCGACCCGCTGTTCGACTTGCAACGGACCACCGAACTGTTGGATTCGCTCGACCCTGTCGATGTAGAGCTGATCGTGGAACGTCTCGATGCACCGCCGCCTGTCCAGCGGTCCAGCCAGCCTGAAGGGGAGGGACGATGACCGAGTATCAACAGGAACGGTTCCCCGTACCGACTCCGGCGCGGTTGCGGCGCGAGCTGCGATTGCGGCGACCGCCAATGTGGATGATCCTCATTCTCGCCGTCATTGTGATCGGCACATGGATCCCGCTCTATGCCATCTATCAGCGGCGTAGCACCTATTTCACGGTCCCAAAAATCCATTACATCATGGATATGGATCTGCAGCCCGGGTTCAAGCCGCAGGAACCCAGCGGTTTGTTCTTGGATGGTCGAGCCGCACGCGACCAGGTAGAGGGAACGGTGGCCAGAGGCGAATTGTTCGCTGACGATCACTATTACCTTGGCTACCAACGCCGCGTGGTTGACGGGGTCGAGCAGATCGAATTCTTTGATGGTCTGCCCGCACAACTGGCCGCTACCGAGCGATTGGTCGAGCGTGGGCGGAACCGCTTTCAGATCTACTGCGCCCTGTGCCATGGGGACCAAGGGGCGGGGGATGGCCCCATTCACCAGCGGGCGGCAAAGATCCAGGAAACCAAGTGGGTGCCCCCGACCAACCTGCTGACACAGCAGATTCGCGATCGCCAGGACGGTCAGTTGTTCCAAGCGATTTCCGACGGTGTGCGCAATATGCCCGCCTACCGGTCGCAGATCTCCGTGCACGACCGCTGGGCAATCGTCGCCTACGTGCGGCGACTGCAACGCGAACTGCCGGTCGCTCCCGAACCGCAGCCAGTGAACCAGCCTCGGTCCCCCGATCAGCCCCCGAATCAATCCCCGGCGGAGAACCCGGCCGCCACCCAGTCCGCCCCCCAGAACCAGTCCGACCCCCAGAACCAGTCCGAACCCCAGCCCCAGAATGAATCGCGCCGCTAGGCGGTAGGTACGGAGGAGAGATGATGAGCCACAGCGAAGCATTCGATATCGACGCTCTGCAGCATCTCGAGTGGCCGCAGCGAGACCTCGTGCAGCGCGTATGCATTGGTTGCATCGTGGTCGGGCTGCTGTTGATGGCTGTCGATGGCCTGCTCTTTTCTGACTTTTCCCAGCGGTTTTGGGGGAGTTACCTGGTCGCTTTTTGCTTTGTGCTCACCATCGCTTTGGGCAATCTTTTCCTGGTTGTGCTCCAACATCTCACGCGCGCGGGCTGGTCGGTGACCGTTCGCCGTCCCGCCGAAGTGTTGTCCCTGGGAGTTTGGGTGGCCGCATTCTGCTTCCTGCCCATTGCCGGGACCGTACTGCAGCGCAATCCGGTGTTATACGAGTGGGCTGGCGCGCACCCCGAACCTACAGGTGTGGCGCAACGCATGTCCGCGGAGTCACCCGCTTCGAGGGCCGCCCCCGCGCGAAATCCTGCAACCATGGCATCCGGCAGCGCAGAGCCTGTCCGGCCCGTCGCTGCTCGCGTGATGCCTGCCGCCGAGGAGAATCCCGCGCTGGCGACCGACCAAGGAC
>RFIQ01000488.1 GCA_003695565.1 Planctomycetota bacterium
ATCGTAAATCCGTTCAACCGATAAAGCAGGTCTTCGCGAAACTCCCCCCGCTGGACCATCGTTTCCAAATCTCGGTGCGTCGCGGCGATGACTCGCACATCGGTCTTGATGGTCTGATTGCCACCCACGCGTTGGAAGCTGCCGTCCTGCAGCACGCGGAGTATTTTACTTTGAAGCAACAGCGGCATATCGCCGATTTCGTCCATGAACAATGAGCCGCGATTGCATTGTTCGAACTTTCCAATGCGGCGTCGGTCGGCGCCAGTGAACGCCCCCTTTTCATGGCCGAACAGCTCGCTCTCCAGAAGGGGCTCAGGGATCGCGGCACAGTTGACTGCTAAGAACGGCCCCTCCGATCGTTTGCTGAACTGGTAGATAGCCCGCGCGACCAGTTCCTTCCCCGTTCCGCTCTCCCCACGGATCAAGACTGTCACGTCCTGGGAAGCGACCAACCCGATTGCTTTGTAGACCTCCTGCATGGCCGGGGATCGGCCGATGATCACGTCTCCGTCGACATGCGCGGTGACGGGGGGGTCGATGGCCACTGGTTCTTTCGTCATGTGCACGACTTGAACCGCCCGCTCGATGGCGTGCTTGACCTGGGAAACCTGCAGCGGTTTGGTTAAGTAATCGAGGGCACCTAACTGCATGGCTTCGATGGCCGTGTTGCTCGACCCGCTGGCCGTAACAAAGATGATAGGCATCTTGGGGCGCAGGCTGCGCATTTGGTTGTAGACTTCGAGCCCATTCTCGTCCGGCAAGAGGATGTCCAGGATCACAGCGTCGGGGTCGGCATTCCGCACGACTTCCAAGGCCTGCTTGGCGGTGGTAGCCGGGATGGCCTCATGGCCCATCCGCTCGATGATCCCTTGCAGGAGCGAAAGATCCGCCGGTTCGTCATCAACAACTAAGAATTTTGTCATCCAAGCTTTCCTGGAAACTGCGATTTTCTGTTCATTGTAGCCATTGTGGATAGCCCCCGCGTTCGGGGCAGCCTAGACTCTTGCTGCATCTGAGCGGCAAACGCGTGCAAAAAAAGTGCCTTTTTAGGGCATGGCTCGCTGCGCGATGGCACGCTGCTTGCTCGCGAGACAAATGCTCTTGGTTGTCCTTCTGTTCTTGGGTGTCCGAAATTATCCTACGCTGGCGTGGCAAAGCGGTTGCGACGATGGGCCGGGGTGATAGTTATCCATCTCAGAGAAACAGAGTCGTGGAAGCAGATCTGGCGGATTTTGTTCTTCGGCGTTCCGCTGACGTTCGGCTGTTGGTGCATCGAGCGCGGATGCTGGCGAGTTTGGTATCCCTGCCCCGGCGTCGGCGACGAGAGCTTGAGCAGGCCGTTTCCGACGTGTGCAAGGCGATCCTTCAACGCGGCGCGACGGCTCAGGTGCACTATCGGCTGAGCCAGCAAGATGGGCAGCGGTACGTCGAAGTCACGTTGGCGATGGAGGAACCGGCCGCCGATCGCTCCCCGGCCGATCCTGCTACAGAGGTCCTCGACCAACCCTCCAGTGACACTTACGACGATTTGCACGAATCGCTGCAGCAATGGGGCGAGGGGCTGGATTTGTTCGAGATCCAGGAGGAGGACTCCAACGCAAAGTGCGAGATTCGACTGGGACAGGCGTTGTTGCCTGCCTTCGAATCGCCCACCGAATCGGAGGCGGATCGCTGGGGACAGATTCTAGACACCGATTCGCTCGAGGAAGCGCTGGCGCTGTCGATCCGCCACTGCCGCGCCGTCGATTTGCGGTTGGAGATGACGCACAGTCGCCAGTCCCTGGAAAAGGAATTCGGTGCGGCGACGGCGCGGGAACACCTGGCCATGCTGTCATTGGTGGCGAGCAAGTCCCGCAACTTGATCTGCTTCATGGATGCCCAAGGGCGCATCACGTGGGTCAATGAGGCGTTTTGCCAATCGACCGGCTACGCCCCTCTGGAAGCCAACGGCCGCACCTATGCCGACTTGCTGTTCGGCCCCGATACCGATCAACGCATGGTGCGGGATTACCTCAGCGCCCTGCGGAACGGCCACGACTTCCAAGCGGACTTGAAAATTTACCGGCGCGATGGGCGGCCCTTGTGGGTCGAGTGCAACTTGATCCCAGTGCGGAACGAAGACGGCCAGATCACGCGTTGGATGTCGGTCGATGTGGACATCACGCAGCGGCGCGAGACGGAAGAGAATCTACGGGCCGCCAAGGAGCATGCCGAAGCGATCGCGAAGCTGAAGAGCGAGTTTCTGGCGAACATGAGCCACGAGATCCGCACTCCCATGAACGCGATCATCGGCATGACCGAACTAGCTCTGGCCACCGACCTGACTCCCGAACAAAGAGATTACCTGGGGACAGTCCGCAACTCCGCCGAAACGCTGTTGCAGTTGTTGAACGATATCCTGGACCTGTCGAAGATCGAGGCCGGAAAGCTGACCATCGACGAAGTCCCATTCAATTTTGTGGAAGCGATCCGCGATACGCTCAAGGCCATGGCGGTCAAGGCGCACGAGAAAGGCCTGGAATTGGCCGCGCACGTACCGATGGACATTCCCCAGTATGTCATCGGTGATCCGATCCGTTTCA
This sequence comes from Planctomycetota bacterium, assembly GCA_003695565.1. Taxonomy (GTDB): domain Bacteria; phylum Planctomycetota; class Planctomycetia; order Pirellulales; family Pirellulaceae; genus Aureliella. Next base: position 2,583 of record RFIQ01000488.1, read on the forward strand.
AACAGATCCTGTTCAATCTGGTTGGCAATGCCATCAAGTTCACGGAGAAGGGAGAGGTTGTCGTGGACGTCGAGGCCATGTGGCGGACCGATGACGAAATGGCGTTGCACTTCAGTGTGCGGGATACGGGCATCGGAATCCCCAAGGACAAACTCAACCAGATCTTCGAACCGTTCTCCCAAGTGGATTCGGCAGCGACGCGCAATTACGGCGGCACCGGGTTGGGCCTGGCCATCACCTCCCAGTTGATCAAGATGATGCAAGGCAAGATCTGGGTGGAGAGCACGGTGGGCAAGGGAAGTACCTTTCATTTCACCTTGCAGTTCAAGATCGCGAAGAATCCGCCCCCAGTGCTGTCTCAAGACGCCGACGTTTCCGCCCTGAACGGCAAACGAGTACTCATCGTCGACGACAATGCAACAAACCGGCGGATCCTGGATGAACTACTGCGCCATTGGGGATTGACCACCTTTCTGGCTGACGGAGCGGAGAGTGCATTGCAGCAGGTGGCCATCGCCCAGCAGGAGGGACGGCCATTCGACCTGGTGATCGTCGACGCCATGATGCCCAAAGTCAGCGGTTTCGAACTGGCCCGCGCCTTGCGACAACAAGCGGCCGAGTCGGTGGGAACCATTTTGATGCTCTCCTCAGCCGATCGCCCTGGTTCGATGCAGCAATGTCGCGAAGCAGGGATCGATCACTTCCTGGTCAAGCCCGTCTCGGCATCCAACCTGTTGAACATGATCATGAATTGCCTGGTGGGCGAGTATCCGCACGTCCCGGATGCAGACAAGGGAGACGGGGCGGGGCCGCAACGGACTTCAAGCGCCGCGCAGCGAGATGCGGGGGAGGAGTCCAGTCGTCCCGCGTCCGTTCGACCGCTGAAAATCCTGGTCGTCGACGACCACGAGTCGAACCGACATCTGGCCACCACGATTTTGAAGAAACGCGGTCATACTTGCGTGGAGGCAACCAACGGGGAAGAAGCGGTGAAGGCCGCCCGACGAGAAAAATTCGATCTGATCCTGATGGATGTCCAAATGCCTGTTATGGACGGCTTCTTTGCAACGCGAGCCATTCGCGAATTGGAACGCGGCGAAGGACGGCATACGCCGATCGTGGCCATGACCGCGCACGCCATGCGCGGCGACCGCGAAAAGTGTCTGGCACAAGGAATGGATGCGTACATCGCCAAACCATTGCGGCCCAGCGAACTGGTGGCGCTGGTCGAAAGCCTGGCTGGCGTGGACGAAAAAGCGGCGGAGGGCAAAGCGGCTCCCTCCGCCGATTCGACAGTGCCAGCGAGTGTCGATTCGCAAGCCAGTTACGCCGGCACGGGGAATCCCGGCGATTCTGGCACAACTTCAGAAGCGGGCGGGGTCGCGATCGACCTCAACTCCGCTTTGGAAAGCCTGGATGGAGATCGCGACCTTCTGGCGCAACAAATCGAGTTCTTCCTCAATGATGCTCCGCGTTTATTGGACGACCTGGATCGAGGATTGCAGTCCGGGGATGCAGCTCTGATTGAAATCGCCGCCCATCGACTCAAGGGATTGGTATCGCGGTACGGCAATCCCGATGCAACGCGATTGGCTCGCGAAATCGAACAATCGGCCAGCGAAGGAGAGACGCAGTACCTGGGCACTCAAGTACGCGAACTGCGTCGCATCGTCGAAGCGATGCTGGTCCAGTTGCGCGAGCTGAGCGGGGCGTGAATCAGGTGAGAACAAGCGAGCTCCACCGGCCCCGCCATGCGGTCGGGGCCGGCACAGGCCACCGCCACCGTCGAAACGGCGCTGCAGGCCCCTCGCTGTTACTCAGTTAAAATCCACCACCAAAGCCACCATTGGACCCAGCACCAAATCCGATCTTGGATTGTTGCGCTTGGTCGCGATCGCTCGGTTTGGCATTGCGATGCCGAGCCAGCTTGGCCAACAGCGACTGGATTTTCAAATGCACGTCATCGGGGGCAGCCACAACCAATTGCGTCCTAAAGAGCAACATCGTGTTGACACCGCCGTTCGGTAACCAGCTATCGGTTTCGCACGTCTGCTGGATTACTACGTACAAATCTTCAAAATCCGACGAATCCTCGAGCACCAGCCCCAAATCGTAATCGATTACCGTTGGATCCGCCTCGGCGCCATCCACCGAGGTAATCTCGATGCCCCAGGAATGCACGCGGTAGGTCAGATCGAGTGGGTTGAGCAACCATCGCAGCGCTTGGTACAACCGCATGCGCGGGACGCTGGCGCCGTCGACCGGCATTTCCGGATCGACTCCCAACATGTCCAATTCCTGCCTGTTGACAGTAATGCCAACGCCGGCCGATTCGCTCAGATTCTGCAACACTTGCTGGAGAGTCAGGCCCTTGGCGTCCAGGTTCAGGGGGACTTCTTTAAACAATACCGCCCAGGCTTCTTCCTGTGACTGGTTCTCAGCGGCCGCCAGGTTCATCCAAGCGGGGATTTCTTTCGGTTGCGGGAAACGCCGCACCCGATGCCGCCCAGATCCCATGCCCGGTAGCATGCCGTAGCCCCCCATGCCCGGTCCACCGTAGCCAGCACCTCCGTACCAGCCTTCCCCGTAGCCCCTCATGCCCGGTCCCATGCCCAGTCCGTACCCTGCACCGTAGCCCTCTGCGCCGTAGCCGCCGGGGCCATATCCACCTCCGCCGGGACCACTCCCTGACTGGGCTTCGGTGTCGCCGGGGGATTGCCCTGGCTCCTGTGCCTGGCCGACCACCGCCGTGCAGAAGATGGCGGTCCATACAACACTCGCCTGCAAAAAACGGTTCTTGCAACTCATCACTCGCTCTCCTTGTGGGAAACAGAAAAGAAACGTACGAGCCCGTCGATCGGAGGGAGAACGCCGCCTGAGATGAGCCTGCGCGTGGACATTACCGACGTCGAGGGAATCGGAACCGTTCCATGCCGCCCGCCTGAGATCGGATCTCAGCCGTCAACCCGATTCCTAATCCTGAGTACCTGTCCTATCGCGCAGCGCCGTTTATAGCAAACCGATATTCCATTGTCAAAAAACCTATTAGGCACTCTGGGTGTGTAGAGCTCGCGGTACTGGTGGCGATCTGCCCTGATTGTCGATGCCCGCCGGAATGGGCCATTTTTGCAACGGCAGTTGCCGAGGGGTCCGAAACGCACGGTAACCAGGTAAACTCAACATCGGGCGATCCACTCCGGCTGAACGGTGGCATCCGGGGGTTGCCGCGCATGCCAGTCGACATCCTGGTCCTGGTGGATTCTTTCCGCAGCGATGCCCTGCGTCGCCGCGGATCGACGAGCGGGAGGCGAACCGATGAGTCATCTCTTCCGCAGGTGTTGTTCCATTGAAGAATCGTGAAATGAATGTGAATCGATCTCAGCAGCGGTCATCCCCGGGCGGCGACACCATTGCCTCGGCACAGTGGCCGCCAACGGTCCGAATCATCGGCTGTTGCTGGGGGACGCTGTTATCGGGAATCTGGCTGGCGGTGGCAGTGGGCCCGGCCAACGCACAACCCGCGTCGCTGCGACCGGCGTGGAACGAATCGCGATTTGTCGGTTCGCCCGACCCTCCGCTGCCGTATGTCCTGGAAAAGGCATACCCGTTCGAATTCCGCGGCCCGATCTCGCTGCACCGTATCCCGGGCACGGAGCTGATGCTAGTCTTGGAGCAACACGGTCAGATGCATGTCTTTGATGCGCGGGACGCGTCGACGCCGCCGAAGATGATCGCGGATCTCAATGCCACCCCTCCGCCGCACACGGATGTAGAATCGCTGCCTGGTCGGCGCGTGGAATTGTTCAGCCTCGACTTTCACCCGCAATTCCAGCACAACGGATTCGTCTTTGTCGCCTTCGTGACAGTGGGAGGGGGCCAGCCGACGCGGACGCATATCGCGCGTTTCCCTCTGCAACTCCGCCCCGAACCGCGGTTGGATGTCGCGGCGGGACTCCCCGTGTTGGAATGCGAGGGGGGCGGCCATAACGGTTGCACGGTTGCCTTCGGCCCCGACGGGATGCTGTACATTTCGTTGGGAGATCTGACCAGCCCCACTCCGCCGGACGAACGGGATACCGGCCAGGATATCTCCGACCTGTACGCCTCCATTTTGCGTATCGATGTGGACCATCCCGATGCCGGGCGGAATTATGGCATTCCTCCAGACAATCCATTTGTCAATTTGCCGGGCGCTCGGGGCGAGGTCTATGCTTTCGGTTTTCGTAATCCGTTTCGGATGAGCTTCGATCCGGTAGCGGGGGACCTGTGGGTCGGCGACGTGGGTTGGGAGGCTTGGGAGATGGTGTACCGTGTTCGCCGCGGTGGAAACTACGGCTGGGCGATCAAGGAAGGACCGGGGGACGCCAAGACCACGCAACCACCCGGTCCAGGACCGATTCTGCCTGCCGATGTGGCGCTGTCGCATGCGGAGGCGGCATCGGTCACCGGAGGCCTGGTCTACCGCGGGTCGCGCTATCCCGATCTGCACGGACAGTACATCTTCGGCGACTGGATCACCCGGCGGTTCTGGGCGGTGCGGGCCGACGGGCAGCAAGTGCTCGAAGTGCGCGAAATCGCTTCCGGGACGGTCAAACCCGTCTGCTTCGCCAGCGATCCCGACGGTGAACTGCTGGTGCTGGACTATGCGGCCGGGAACCAGCCGGGCGCCATCTATCGGCTGGTCCCCAACCCGGCTCGCAATCAACCCGCCGGCACGTTCCCCCGGCGGCTGAGCACCTGCGGATTGTTCCGCGACGTCCGTGCGCATCATCCGGCTGAGGGAGTCACCGCGTATCGCATCAATGCCCCCGCGTGGAAGGATGGTGCGGTGTCGACATATTTGTTGGGCATCCCCGGCAGGGAGCAAGCCGTCTTCTATCAACGGCCGAAGACGATGTTCGACTGGTTCAAGACATCGGTGGAGCTGCCGCGAGGGACGGTGCTGGCCAAGACCTATGCCCTCCCACACAGCGACGGGTCGGGGAGCCTGCGGCGGATCGAGACCCAGGTCAGCTTCAAGGACAGGGCCGGCCAATGGCAATACTACACCTATGCCTGGAACGATGCCGAAACCGACGCGGAACTGGTCCCAGCCGCCGGGGCGACGCGCCAAGTACGCACGATCAACCCGCGCGGCGCCCCAGAGGAAATCACCTGGCAATTTGATTCGCGATCCAACTGTCGCATCTGCCACACGCCGTGGATGGGCGAGACGCTGGGGTTCATCGAGGCCCAGTTGCGAAGTCCGAAGGAGGACGACGATGCCTGGCGGGAGCTGATGGCCGGCGGGTTCATCGTGGCGGCTGCGGGAGAGGAACCATTGGCCGACGACCGGTTTGCTGGATTGGTGGATCCCAGTGACACGCGGCATCCATTGCCCCAACGCGCTCGGTCCTATTTGCACACCAATTGCGCTCATTGCCATCTGTTTGGCGGAAACGCATCGACGCACTTCGATGTATCGTTCCCCAAGCGGCTGGAGGACACGCACCTGGTCGGTATCGCCCCGATGCGCGGAGCCTTGGGACTGCCGGCTGCCTCGCCGGTCGCCCTGGTACAACCCGGACGCCCGGACCGATCCGTGTTGTGGTACCGCATGGCGAAGGTGGGCGCCGGACGCATGCCACACATCGGTTCGCAGTGGGTCGACCCGCAGGGCGTGCAGCTCGTTTTTCAATGGATTGCGTCAATGCCACCCGATCCGAAGTGGGCCACGGCCCTGGACGCGGTGAGCGCCCCCGGCGGACAAGCCGATGAAGATGGTCGGCGGTTGGCGGCTATCGATACGCTGCTGGATGACCCCACGGGCGCGGCCTATTTGTTGGCTGCGATCGAGCGCGGTGACGTTGCGCGCCGCTGGCAAGCGGCGATCGTACAGGCCAGCAGATCGCGACCTCCGTTGATCCAGGATCTGTTCGAATCGCTGGCCGACCCGACAGAAAAAACGCCGCGGTTGGGCGAGTCGATCGATCCGGCGGTCGTGCTGGCAGTCCCCGGCGATGCGCTGCGCGGCCGGCGACTTTTCATGGCCGGTGTGGGGAACTGCACCGCCTGCCACCGAGTGGAAGGAGTTGGTACCGCCCTCGGTCCCAACCTGGTCCAGGCCGTGCAGCGACTGGAAACGCCGCAGCGAGTGTTGCAGGCGATCCTGGACCCGTCGGCGGAGATTCAGCCCGAGTTTCAGTCTTGGACCGTGCTGACCGGTGAAGGAGTGGTGACGGGACTGAAAATGGACCAATCGCCCGACGCGATCACCCTCCGCGGAGCCGACGGCCAGATTCGCTCGATTTCAAAGGGAGAAATCGAAGCCATCCGGCCGAATGCTAAATCGCTGATGCCTACCAACTTGTTGGCATCGCTAACCCGCCAGCAGGCCGCCGATTTGCTGGCCTACCTGATGAGCCTGCACACCGATTCAGCGGCGACCGAGTGAGGCAATGCGGCGGGGATTCGATCCGGTGGAACGAATGCCCCATGGTGTTTCCTTGCGCGCCGGCGGGCCGAGTCGGGCACACGTCCCCCGCCACGGCGCGCTGACCACTGCGTCGGATCCGCCCCAAGAAAGCACCTACTCAGGCCTTTTCGTGGATGTCCCAGCCGGTGCGATAGCTCTTGCTGATGTACTGCTGCGCGTCGGCATGATCGGCCTGCAACTGGGCGGCATCCCACTGGACCGTCCGCCCGCTGCGGTAGGCGACATTGCCCAGCAGCACCGTCTCGGTCAATCTTCCGGAGTATTGGAAATTGCACGTGGTGGGCGAACCGTCGCGGCAGGCCTGCAACCATTCCTGATGATGCCCCACCGATGGCGGAATCGTCTGGGGCGGCGGCTCAAAATTTGCAAACTTTTCCGTCGGAAACAGGCGGTAGCTGGTGTAATCGGCGAACATCATCCCCTCGTTGCCGATAAACATGACACCGTTGGCCTTTACACGCATGCCCCCCACCTCGCGAGGAATACGATTGCCATCGTACCAAGTCAGGTTGACCGGCCCGCGGTCTCCTACGGCGGGGAAGCGATAATGAACCACCAGGCCCAGCGGAGCGGTTTCGGGATGAACCGGAGGTCCCTCGGCTTGGATCTCGGTGGGGTGGGTCAACCCCAAGGCCCAGAAGGGCAGATCGATGTAGTGACATCCCATGTCGCCCAGCGTGCCCTGACCAAAATCCCACCATCGCCGCCATTGGGCCGGATGGTAGCGACCGGAAGCGTAGGGACGCCAGGGCGCGGGACCGAGCCACAGATCCCAATTGAGGTACTCCGGCGGTTCCTCCCCCTTCTCTGGTCGATCGCCACCTCCCCAGCCCTTGCCGACCCATACATGGACATCGGTCACCTCGCCAATGGCGCCGGCTTGAATAATCTCCACCACGCGGCGGTAGTTGTCTCCAGCGTGGATTTGCGTTCCCATCTGAGTCGCCACTCCCGCCTTCTCGGCTTCGGCCGCTACCAACCGGGCCTCTTCCACCGTATGCGTCAGCGGTTTTTCGCAATAAACGTGCTTGCCGGCTCGAATGGCACGTAGGGTAGCTGGGGCATGATGATGGTCTGTACATCCGACCACCACCGCGTCGATCCGATCGGCTTCCTTGTCGATCATCTCGCGATAGTCTTCATAAGGCGTTGCGTCGGGAAACTCCTTCAACTTGCGCTGCAAATTGTTCCGATCGACATCACACAGGGCCACGATGGCTTCATGCGCTACTCCGCGGATGTCCTCGGCCGCACGATTAGCAGTTCCGATGCAGGCGATTTGCAATTTCTCATTGGGCGACCGGAGAGGCGCTTGGGCCGCTGCGGAGGAAAAGTAACCCGCGCCGGCCGTGGCGGCCAGGGTCTGCACGAAACGGCGACGCGAGGGAGATGGAGTGGGACGGGCAGGCGAGGCAGAGGCCGTCGATTCGTGGTGGGGTGAACGCATGGCAATTCTTCTCAATAGGATCGAGAGGCGGGAAGCAACAAACGACGATCGGAAGCGCCCATTATAACCGAATGGCACAGGAGGGAGGTGGCGTTTTGAAGCACACGCCAGGCACCACCGTGTCGGAGGGCCCAAACCGTGCTCCCCCAGGAACCGTCCGAACATCGAAGTGGCCCGCATGGCGGCGATTTTCCAGGTCCACTTGGCTAGCCCAATCGGTTATATTTGCGACACGGCGGATCGCCAGTCGTCGTCGCAGGCGCAACCGGCGAGCCCGCCAAACGAAAATCTTATCGAACTTGCTGTCTCATTGAACTCATCGTTGCATCGAACCCAAGGAGGAAGACAGGGGATGACCAGGATGTTTCGTCCAAATGGAAATGCAGGTCGAATCGCTGCGCAGCCTCATTCGCCCGGTCGACCCGGTGGATTGCCCCCGCAATCGTATCGCGACCGGCATCGCGCCTTGGCGGAAATCGCAGCCCGCCGTACGCTCAGCGCGAACGAACGCCAACGCATGTGCCAGATGATTGCGGAACAAGTGTTGAGCCGGTCTTCCGCAATGCGATCGGTCAATTTCACCTCCACCAGCACGGCCGATCTGACCACCATGGCAGATCTGTATGACCAGCATTTTTTCGACGGCCACTGCCTGGCGATCGCCCGTCATCATGGCATGCACTTTCGTTGGTCGAAACGGATGACCAGCAACGGTGGCAAGACAGTGCGGGTGACTGGTCGCGATCCACGCACCGGAGAGCAGTTCGTGCGTTACGAGATCGTTTTGTCCGCCACCTTGCTATTCCAGACCTTTAGCGACTTGCACCGGCCGATTCGCGTTACAGGCGTGATGTGCAACAATCGCATCCAAGCCATGCAACGCATCTTGGAGCACGAACTTGTTCATCTGGTCGAAATGCTGGTCTGGGGGGACAGTTGTTGTGCGGCGGCCCGGTTCCAGTCGATTGCCGGACGGTTGTTCGGCCACACCGAGCACAAACACGACTTGATCACGCAGCAGGAACGGGCTGAACGCAAGTTCAACATCCGCGTGGGTTCGCTGGTCGAGTTTGCCTTCGAGGGAAAACGTTGCGTCGGGACGGTCAATCGCATCACGCGCCGCGCCACGGTGCTGGTTCCCGACCCGAAAGGGCAACTTTACGATGACGGTCATCGCTATGCAAAGTACTACATCCCGCTGAGCCATCTGCGTCCTATCTCCCGACAGGGCCGGTCCTGATCGCCCATCGATGCCCTTGTCCCCTGGAAACACGCCTGCAGACGTTATCGAGTGTGCTATTCCCTCAGGGACTGGCGGGCGACTCTGGGACTGGCGGGCTGCTGTGCCGAGGACCGCTGGGGTTTGGCGGACCTCTAGGGGAACGGTGCCGAGTTCGAGATCCGTTCGGAAGCGGCCAGGGGCGTTTTCGAGTAGCCCCCGCGGCGATATAAACGACGGTTTACCGATTTTGGAATTCCCTGGGAGAGAATCCACCCGTGCCCTTCGCTGAAATTGGACCAATCGCCGTACATTTTCCCGAGCGTCTGGAAACGAACGCAGATTTGCAATCGCAATTCCCAAACTGGGATTTGGAGCTGATCGAGCAAAAAACGGGCATTTCGCAGCGGTATATCGCTGCCCCCGAAGAGACTGCGTCCGACCTGGCGGTCCAGGCCAGCCGGAAACTTTTCGAACAGAACGCGATCGACCCGCAAGAGATCGACTTCGTCTTGCTCTGTACCCAGACTCCCGATTACCCCTTGCCGACCACGGCTTGTTTGATCCAGGATCGGCTGGGTTTGCGCACCGACTGCGGAGCCCTCGATTTCAATCTGGGATGTTCGGGCTACGTCTACGGATTGTCCTTGGCCGATGGCTTGATTCAGAGCGGAGCGGCGCGCAACGTCCTGCTGCTCACGGCGGAAACCTATTCGAAATATATCGACGCGGAGGACCGGAGCTTACGCACGATCTTCGGCGACGCGGCAGCAGCCACCCTGATTCGAGCGGTCGAGCAACCGACGTTGGGGGCATTCCAGTTCGGGACCGACGGCAGCGGGGCCGACACCCTGCTGGTGGCCGACGGAGGGGCACGACCGGCTGATCAGGCCATTCGCCCACGGCATCGCAAACGCTGGAAGAGCCGGTTGTACATGGATGGTCCCAGCCTGCTCAGCTTCACAGTGGTCGCCGTCCCCAAGGTCATTGACGACATTCTGGCTCAGGCCGGGCGGACGCCCGACGACATCGATCTCTATTTGATGCATCAGGCCACGCGAAAGATGCTGGAACAACTCCAAACGCGTCTGGGCCTGGATGAGGATCGCCTGCCCATTCGGTTGGAAAACTACGGCAATACCGTCTCCTGTACGCTGCCGATTTTGATTTCCGAGTTGCGCGAGGAAGGTAGAATAAAGCCGGGTACAGAATCCCTGTTGATCGGTTTTGGCGTCGGTTGGTCGTGGGCCGGTTGCACTTGGCGGGAAACGTGGCAGCCGACATGACCCGCAACCGAGGGAAGAATGCGTACGAGAGAAGGAAGGTCATGAACAGTCTGCGTGGTCGAGCCCTGGTGGCTTCACCCTATTTGGGCGACCCCAATTTCATGCGGACGGTCGTGTACATGCTGCAACACACCGACGACGGTGCGCTGGGGCTGGTCCTCAACCGGCCTACCGATTCCACTGTGGGCGATCGCTTCGAGCAATTGATCGATCGACAGGTCCACTGCCAGGCTCCCTTGTACCGCGGTGGTCCAGTCGATGGACCGCTGGTGATGCTGCATCAACTGGGCGAAGAGCCGGACGCCGTTTACATCGAAACCGATTACCCGAAGATGTTGGAAATCTGCAGCGACGGCTTGCAAGACGAAAACCGGTACCGGGTGTTCGAAGGATATTCCGGGTGGGCCGGAGGCCAATTGGAGGCCGAGTTGGCCGACGGCGGCTGGTTGATCTGGGACTTGGAACCGGAAGAGGTGTTCCGCCCCGACGACACGATCTGGCAATTCGCCGTTCGGCAAATCGGTCGCGAGATTCTCTCCGCGGGAATTCCGGTAACTCGAATTCCGGAAAACCCGGCCGACAACTGAAGGGCCGGAAGCCTGCCACGTCGGACGCGGGGGCAACGATGCGACTTCGAAATGCCGCTTGGTGCCTGGCCCCTCCTCAGCTCCCTTTCTCCGTCTTGCCGTAGTGGCCGAACGACATGCGCACGATCGCCATTGGGGATGTACACGGATGTTCCAAGGCGCTGCGGGGGCTGATCGATGCCATCGCTCCGACGTCCAGCGATCGCCTGATTTTCCTGGGTGACTACGTCGACCGAGGCCCAGACAGCCGCGGCGTGCTCGACTGCCTGCTGGAACTGGAATCGCACTGCCAATCAACGTTTCTGTTGGGCAACCATGACATCATGTTTCGTGGAGTCATCCGCGGATTGGATCCGCATCTATGGCTGGAAATCGGCGGCCAACCGACATTGGCCAGCTTCGGTGGAACCCTGGCGCACATCGGCCAACGGTACGTGGACTTCCTGGATCGGTGCCTGCCGTTCTATGAAACCCAGACGCACATATTTGTCCATGCGAACTACCACCATGACTTGCCCATGGAAAACCAGCCCGAACAGGCGTTGTTTTGGGAGCACTTGAATGTGCGGATGCCGTTGCCCCATATTTCGGGCAAACATGTGGTGTGCGGCCATACGCCGCAAAGCAACGGAGAAATCTCACGCCACACCCACCTGACTTGCATCGACACCGCCTGCTACGCCGGACTGTGGCTGACGGGATGGTGTATCGAAACCGGCGAAACATGGCAAGTCTCGGCCCAGGGCCACCTTCGCCAACGTCCATTGTGGCAGCGCTGGCAGAGGTGGTTGCAATCCCGTTTGCGAGGCGTGGGCATGCGACAGGCCTCCGCCGGAGAGTGAATCGGTCGCACCGGTCCCCCGCGGGGTTTCGGCAGACCTTGGCTCCAGCACCCAAGCTAGGGGGGCTCATTCCCCGGGGAGGCGTCGGTACAGCACGAGAGTCTCCAAGCGATCGATCACTTCGAAGCCTTCTGCCACCGCCTCTTGCTCCACCGCATCGACCTCCTGGCGAGTCTGGTGCAATCCATCGTCACGGTCGATGAGAATCCACTGGTAGGCACGGAGGGGGTGGCCGCGCCGATCGGGCAGTTGACTGAGGGCCTCGCGGCGCTGCAAGTATTGCCCGATCGTCTCCAACTCGCGAACTCCGATCAGATGTGCCGCGGCTCGGCCAGTCGCCAACACCGTGGCGTCCGGCGTTCCGCGCAGTGAACGGGTGTGTTCATTTAACCACCGCCCGATCGGTGCCCCCGGACCGCGGCTCCAGTCCTTCCCTGCGCCGTATGTTTGTGCACGCACGTCGAGCAGGGTGGGGCGGCTGTAGGGTAGCTGGCCGACGTACAGACTCAGGACCAACCCCGCCGCCGCTGCACCGATCGCGGCACTGGTCGCATCGGGTTCGAATCCGGAACCGTATCCCCGCTGCGTTTCCGTCAATGCGCGGGCACCCCATAGCGTCGCCAGCCACAAAATCGGCAGAACGCCGGTAGCGTACTGGAAGGCCAAGCTGGAGGCGGGCAAATGATCCCAGACC